>DAITNM010000022.1:0-5531 GCA_036834585.1 Thermodesulfovibrionales bacterium
ATATAGGCAAGGCAGGTGGTAGTGCAGGATGCTGCTGAAACAATATGATGTTTGGTATGGTCATACTCCTCATCATTAATTCCAGTTACGACGGTTACTATGTCCTCAGGCATAGAAGGATCTTTTTCCCTAATCTTAAAGGGTGCGGAGACTATTACCTTCTCTGCCCCTGCCTCCAAGTGGCCTCGTACAGAACCATCTTTGGCATCAGGAGGTATAACAGGGTTAGTAAACTTTCCTGTTGCCTCTACCACCATCTTTACACCATACCTCTCCCACGGGATATCCCTTGGGTTGCGAGACTCCCGCAATATCATCACGGGGACGCCATCCATTAGCATAGAGCCTTTTTCTTCATCGATATTCTCGATTATCCTCTTTGACCTGTATCCATATAGATAACGATGTAACGAACCATAAGTGGAATCCTTTTCAATATAAAGGGCGGTATCCTTCAGTTTAGTTCCAGCATTCCTGCCTATGTTTATAATAATCTCCGAGAAGTACTTTCTTCCTATATGGTGCCAGAGGGTAAGTTTACCAATTCTGCCCAACCCATTGATTCCTAAGACGGCCCTTTTTTCAGTAATCATTTTTACATTTACACTTTCCGTCATCGCTTACACCCTTATTATAGTTATCACAAAATTTATACCACCACTCTGATTTCCTTTACCTGATGCCTACCCGAGTATACCCTGCCACTACGTCCGTCAATGCTCAAAAAATCACCTGCTCTTATGCCCTGCCTGTTAACTTTGCACTTCTTTTCATATTCCCATACAAGTAATTTATTACAGCCCACAACACACGTCTTTCCAAGTCTATTGGCTATAATGGCAGCATGGGAAGTTGAGCCACCCCGGGCAGTAAGCAGTCCATCTACTGCTGAGATATGTCTGATATCGTCAGGGACGGTATCTGATCTAATTAAGATAAGCGGTGTAGAGGGATCCCTCTTTCTGAATTCCTTTATATCCTCTAAATCAAAGACAACTATGCCGCTAATGGCGCCTCCTCCAACTCCAATCCCACTGGAAAGGTAGTTAGAGGTTAGTTCGGGAGACGGAATAAAGGCCATAAAACTCTCTCTTCTTGTAATGGGCATATCACGGGCTTGGAGTATATAAAGATTCTCTTCTCCTTTTCCTTCAAAGGTAAATTCTATCTCTTGGGCTCCCCACCTTTCTTTATAGATTAGATTCTTCACTATCGCCAGTAATGAGCTATATATCTCAGAAAAGCTGTCTTCCAATGAGACATCAGACGTTCTATCTTCAATTTCCTTCTGTTCATTGGATATAGGGAGGGTTTTTACCAGTCCAGAAACTACGTCTTCCCCTTGCGAGCCTACGGCAAAATCACCCCATAATATAACCTTGTCTCCTGATTCCTGAGGATTGCGGGTAAAAAGTACGCCCGTTCCTGAATTAGTATCCAGATTACCATAAACCATAGCCTGTACGATCACGGCTGTACCCCAGTTTTCTGATAAGCCTAAAATATCGCGGTAGACCTTGGCCTTTTTGGAAAACCAAGATTGAAAAACCTGTCCTATAGCTATCTGTAGCTGGATTTTTGGATCATCAATTATATCTATCCCGTTATCCTCAATGGTGTTCCGGTATGCCAAAGCTACCTCTTTCATCTGATCAGGTGTAAAATGAATCTTTTTGACAACCTTGTATTTCCTCTTAAATGAATTGATAATGTTATCAAATAAGTCTCTTTCCATACCGTAAGACATTCCCCAACACTGCAGAAATCGCCTATAACAATCCCAGCCGAACCAGGGTCTGGCTGTCTGGTTTATTAATCCCATGACAGTAGATTCATTAAGCCCAACATTTAAGGAGGAGTTCATCATACCAGGCATAGAGATTGCACCACCACTCCTTACAGACACGAGCAAAGGATTGTTAGGATCCCCAAATCTTTTACCCGTTGTCCTTTCGAGTTTACTAATCTGTTCTTCCACCTCCTCATTGATATGCTCTCGGGTGTATACAAACCCATTTATTGCCTGCAGACAACGAAATACCTCAGTGGTTATAACGAAGCCTGGTGGTACGGGTATTCCCAAAGATGCTAGTTTTACCATGTAAAATCCTTTATTCCCAAGATGGATTCTATCATTAGTAGCCTTATCTGGGATGTGGATACTGGATATTGCCTTTTCGTGTTCGTAGCTCATTAGTAGATCGAGATTATAGACATCTAATCCCTCTGCTTGTACTAATAATGTCTTCAGGCTCCTGCTGATAAAATTATCTAATTGCTGAAGAGCAAAGGAGCTTGCCACTACTTCCCTGAGAAACTGCTCTGAAACCCTATTGATGAACTCAAATTCGCCCTCTTTCTCATGGGTTTCAAGATATATTGAAAGAATATTTTCTGTGCCCAATTGAAGGATAATTTGTTTGAGGTCATTTTTGTAGACACCGCTGTAATAAGTATTAAGAATGTCCTGCACAGCCTCTGAGAAGCCCCTGAATATGTCGATATACTGAGAGAAGGAGAACCTCCTTACCTCGAGGGCCCCCGACAGAAGTTCCAGTGTATTCTCCAGTCTATTAGAGAATATCCCATCTAACTGCAAGGCTTTGAAAAATAAGCTCATATATTCTTTAATCTGGAAAAGGGTTGCCCTGGTAATGAATCTGAGATTAAATGAATCTACTACCTCCTCGAAGAGGGTATTGGCCAGGTTTTCAAGGCGGAAGGTTAAGGACAGGGCATCAAACTTCCTCTCATGATACGTACCATAAACTGAAGGGATGCCTGCGGCAAAATGCCTTTTACGGAAGATGTCCTCAATAGGCTCATACCTTTCAGAAGACAGGATAATATCCTTCAGGAGCTGTAGATAATTCAGAATACCCTCAAGGCGCTGGGACACACTGCCTTTTTCTAAAACACTAACCAATGAATCAGTACTCGGAAGTCCTAAACCCTGAGCACATATTAGCTGATCCCTAATATATTGGGGATCCAACCTATATTTTTTATTAAGTAACTGGTAAAACTTAATAGCCAAATATGCACGTTTCTTCTCTTTTTCAGAGACATAAGGCATGTTCTCGCTCAACTCATTGACTTCCTCTTCTGACAGGCTAAGGACAGCTGTTATGTCATGGATTTTCTTGTCCTTAAAAATAGAATTGAAAATAGTGCTAATATCATCTACATAAGGACCTGATACCCTGATTTGATGAAAAACATCTTCGGGCAAAAATTTCTCCAAAGGTTTCTTATCCTTTTCTACCCAGAATTTTATAATTTTCTCTATAAAATCAACCACGCGTGCATTACTTTCAACATGACTTTGCTTGCGCAAAAAATGCACTAAAGGATCAGCTCTGCCTGCAATATCATCTATCTCTGTGGAGACCTCTCTTAATGTCCCCTCAGCATTTATTTCACCGAAATAGACAGGAAATAACTTGGCAAGTTGCTTTACTAAAGAATAAACAGGTTTGATATCGCTATTTAAGAGTTTGGTGATGTCCTTCTGAAAAAGGTCTGTATCGTTAATGTGTACCCCACCCAGCCTAAGATTAATAATCAAGGCAGATAATAGGGATTTTGACCACTTCGGATTCTTTTCTATTAACTCCAGCCAGACCCAAATATTTTTTAAATGGGTTTTATTTGATTTTACTTGCCATTCATCCGTCACACCTTCTATCTTAGGATACTGAAATCCAAGAGAGATGATTCTCTGGAATAACCAATCAACGATATCACTTTCACCTATTTTAAATACCTCGCAACCGATACATTGAATACAGTAGAGAACTGTTTCAGGGTATTTGTTGAGACTATTTTTCAAAACCCCGAATGCCTCAGACAGCACTATCTTTAGTTGATTGGGTTCAACTGTCTTAATAATAGTAGAGAGAGTACGATTAATCTCTCTAAGGATACTTTCATGAATGCTTGAGAGGCCTTCGGTTTGCATAATTTTTAGAAGATAAGTCATCTTTAATTTGAGGCCTTTAGACATTTCAAATTTTTGTGTCAAAGTACCCGCAAGCTCTTCATAAAATCTGGCAAATTGAATATATCCGGGCAATTTCAAGAGTTCTTTTAAACGCCAGTTTTGATTTGTAGTCTCTTCAAGACCCTTCAGGTAATGCATTAGTTCTCTCAAATTAGCATGAGATATTGGATAGAGTAATTCTTCTAAATCTTTACTTTCTTCCTGGCTTAAAGCACAACCTGCTCTGTCTTTAAACAACGTTAAAGGATCCTCTTCCTTGAGCCAGTACTCATAAGTTGTCAAGAGGGACTTATAAAGGAGGTTGTTAAAAACCTCGAAATCAAAATCTGGAGTTATTTTATCAAGCATGATCTGGCCTATCCTTTTCAATTGATGAGGATTGATTGTAAGGAGAAAAAATTGTTTTTCCTGTAAGTCGTTAAGACTGTTGAAGGTGTCCTGAAATACAGATCCATACTTATGAAGGCCATCATCACCGTCCAGAAGGATTTTCTCTAAATAGAATACAAGGCTGTCAATAGAAGATTGCTGTAAAGAGACATCCGGATGGTTTAAAGACTCAAGAAAGGCATCTATAATGACCTTGATGGCCTCTATTCCCCTTTCATGGTGATCGTGTAAAGAGAAGTTTTTCAGGGCATGGGCTCTCAATTCTCTTATGATTAAATCCCAATTTTTAAATGGCTGATTTAATTGTAGTATTAGTGATTCGGCATTACTCAAAAGGCCAAGGTAGTCTTTAACTACTTCTTTCAGGACTTCATATTTTGAGGGAGTTACAACCTTAGTATTCAAAGCCATTTTTAACCCCTCTTTTATTTATTATATACCTGAATTTAACTACAGACAAGGCAGCGGCCTCTCTTGACCGTTACAAATTCTGAAATCTCCTAATAAAAACCATAATAAAATCAACGTATTGCGTGGTATTTTGGGCAGAGGCAAGCTATAATAAAAAAACTGAGAAGGGCTTTTTCAAATGAAGATTTGCGAGATATTCAAAAGCATACAGGGAGAGTCAAGTTATGCAGGTTTGCCGTGCCTATTTATACGAATGACAGGATGCAATCTCAGATGCTCCTACTGTGATACTACATATGCTTACTTTGAAGGAAAAGAGCTCTCAGAAGATGAGATCATGGATGAAGTAAAGCATGCAGGCACAAGACTTGTCGAGATTACAGGAGGAGAACCGTTCCTCCAGAAGGAAGTATATAACCTCATAAAAAGACTGCTTGATGAAGGCTATAAAGTATTAGTTGAAACGAATGGGTCAATGAGTATAAAGGATGTTGACAGAAGAGCAGTAATTATACTCGACATTAAGACACCAGGTAGCGGAATGAGTAAAGAAATGGATTTATCAAATCTCGATAAAATAAAAAATACCGATGAGATAAAATTCGTAATCACAAGCAGGACGGACTATGATTGGTCAAAGGAGATGATTCAAAGATACAGATTAAAGGACAAATGCCATATCCTTTTTTCTCCTGCATTTGGCATTTTACCTCCTGAAGATCTTTCA
>DAITNM010000022.1:5631-9302 GCA_036834585.1 Thermodesulfovibrionales bacterium
CTGTAATATTCTGATATGAATCTCAGATTAACAAGGTTAACGACATCATCGTCCCCGAGAACTATTGTCCTCCATTGTTTTCTTGGTTTCTTTTTATAATATCCATATGCCTTGCCGTATGGAGGACCAACAACAACTCCTTCTCTCAAAGGGACATAAAATATCTCAGGGCTAAGCCCAAAATGTAAAACAATATTCATCCATGTTTTTCCTCCCAGTCTGAGGTCTATGATAGTTGCAGGCTTAACACGAGCCATTCTTGCGATAAAGAAGACAACTGGTATCTCCTCATCAAGCATATGCCTTTCTCTAACAATGATAACCTCTCTCTCTGGCACCCTGTAATAGTCACCTACTGCAAGGTAGAAACCTCTTACTCCCTCATCTCCGATAGAGATCCCCACATCTACTGTGGCTTCAGCATTGTTTGAGGGGAATAAAAAAAATAAAGTTAAAAGAATTAATACGATATGCATAGCCCTCCTCCTTTTAAAGTAATTCAATCTTTTTCACAGAATGTTTTAATGTTTACCCCGTTAGAAAAGATTGGGCTTTTACCCGACCTTTCTATGAGAAATTAAAATCTTACCTGTTTCATCACCTCTTTTTATACTAACTTTCTAACTGGGTAGATATCATTTTTATATTATATATATTTCCTGTCCGTGATTAAAATCACGCAGTTAAAATTATTTTACCTGAACGTGTAAAAAGGTTGACAGGTAAGGCTTTTAATGATATGATGAGTTCATGAAACATGCCTTTATGATTCTGGGATTTATCGTGTTTCTCTTCTCTCCCTCCTATGCTGATATATATAAATACACAGATGAAGATGGAATTGTCTGTTACACAGATACACCTCTCAGTAAGAATGCAAATCTCGTCATGAGAGAAAAGACAGATGCAAATCAATCCCAGCCAAATACTACAAGAAAAATTTCTCAAGACAGTACAAATTATCACAGCCTTGTACATGAGAAGGCAACAAAATATAAGATAGACCCTTTACTTGTTAACGCTGTTATAAAAACAGAGTCAAATTGGAATGAATGGGCTATTTCGAAAAAAGGTGCCATGGGCCTCATGCAGCTTATGCCTGCTACTGCACGTGAATTGAAAGTCAGTAACCCCTTTAACCCTGAAGAGAACATAGAGGGCGGTGTAAGATACCTGAGATATCTTCTTGAGCGGTTTAATGGTGATCTGACCCTTGCGCTCGCTGCATATAATGCAGGACCTACGTGGGTTGAGAAGTTCGGGGTCATCCCCCCGATCACAGAGACAAAACAGTATGTCCGCAAAGTTCTTTCCCTCTATAATGGCAACACAGCCCACCCTCTAACAGAGCTTGATTCAGAGCAGGATAAACCTGAAAGAGTTTATAAGGTCGTATTAAAAGACGGTACCGTCCTTTTCACAAATTCCACATTCCTTGTAAAGGACACCGTCGGATTTTAAATGCCTTTTGATGACAGATTATCTCTTCAAGATGAGATTCTCAAATTAAAAACTCAAAAAAAGGCAATTATCCTTTCCCATAACTATCAGAGGGATGAAGTCCAGGAGATTGCCGATTTTGTTGGTGACTCACTTGAGCTTTCACGGACAGCAGCAACAATAGAATGTGATATTATTCTGTTCGCTGGCGTAACTTTTATGGCAGAAAGCGCAGCAATCCTCTCTCCTGACAAGACAATCCTTACCACAGAACTTGATGCAATCTGTCCTATGGCAGATATGATCAAGGTAGATTCACCGAGACCAGAAATAAAAAAGTTTCCAGGTTTTAATAATCCTCCACCTTATATCTTTCCGCGAGATTTTACCTTGAGGGAGATAAAAAATAAGTATAAAGGTGTACCTGTTGTTGCCTATGTGAACACAACGGCTGATGTGAAAGCAGAGAGTGATATATGCTGCACTTCAGCCAATGTTGTTAAGGTTATCGAGTCCCTTCCTGATGAAAGAGTGATATGCATACCTGACAAGAACCTTTCACAATGGGCAGCAAAGAATACAAAAAAAGATGTTATTGCATGGGATGGCTTCTGCCATGTTCATGAAAGGGTAAAAATAGAAGATGTTATAAAGGCAAGGAAAGAACATCCAAAGGCCCTTCTTATGGCACATCCGGAATGCAGGTTCGAGGTGCTTGAGATGGCAGACCATGTGACAAGCACTTCCGGGATGCTAAGGTTTGCAAAGGCATCCACTGAGAAAGAGTTTATTGTGGGCACAGAGATAGGGTTGCTGTACCGACTGAGGAAAGAAAATCCTGATAAGGTATTTTATCCTTTGAGGAAAGACATGATCTGCCCTCAGATGAAAAAGACCACACTGAACAGTCTGCTAAGGGCTTTGAAAGAAAACACTTACCTTATTCAGTTACCTGAGGAGATAAGAGTTCCTGCCAAGAGAGCCCTTGACAGGATGCTTATAGTAAGATAGAGATATATTGCAATGGATATTTTCAACAAAATAGCTGAAAGGCGTATCCTGGAAGCCATTCAAAATGGCGAGTTTGACAACCTTGAGGGTATGGGTAAACCTTTCACTTTTGAGGACGAGACATTTATTCCTGATGATCTCCGAATGGCTTACAGGATTTTGAAAAACGCAGGCTGTGTTCCGCCCGAGATAGAACTCAGGAATGAAATAATAAACCTTTCTGCATTAATAAATACCCTCGATGATGACAAAGAGAGGTTAAAGAAACTCAGGGAGCTCAATTTTAAAATCATGAGGTTTAACATCATGAGAAAGAGACCCTTCAACCTTGAAGATTTCCCGCAATATGAAGGCAAGATAATAGATAAGTTTACCGAAAATCCTGAGAAAACCAAGAAGTAACCTGTTATTTCTTCCCCCTGTAAACTCAATAGCCTTTTAAGCGTAAAAAAGGAATTATGGCTGAAACACCCAGAAGACCAAAAGATTTTCACTTATCTTTGCAGAGTAATTTATGCCATTTATCTGCTGCTGAATCAAGGGTGATTCCCACCCACTCCAAATTTTTTTCAGTTACATGTACAACAGCTCCAAGGGAGCCATCAGGTTTATAAACAACTGCATCTCTAATAGCCCATATCTTGCTATTGCAGTCTACAGTAGTTTTCACGTTCTTATTTTCACCATTTTCTACCTTCCACCAGAATGTTACCTTTGAACCATCATATTTGATACTGTCATGATCGATATAGTGATCTCCGTCTCCAAATGTTCCGATATGCTTCCAGTCTGAGGAAAAGGCGGGTATTTGCAGAAGAAAAAAGATGTTTATACTAATAAGAGTGACAAAGGGTACCTTTTTCATATGCTGTTGGTTAGTTTAGAGTATTACAGATATGGAGTCAACTGAATCTGACACGAATAATATGAAAGGCACCGTTTGATTTAGTTAAAGAGGATTATTTTTTGGTTGTTAATTCATCTATCTTGTCAAAACAACTTTTTAATCCTATCACCATATCATTCGACAACTTATGGATTGTATCCATTCTCTCAATTGCTTTAAAAATAAGGCCTCGTAGTTCATCTTCTGAAGTTGATGCCTCTAAGAGTTCCAGTGTCCCTTTTATTGCCATTATGTGTTCGTTAAGTTCATCTGATATCTCTTTCAGTTTATCATCCCTTTCAGCCATATCCTTTCCCTTACCTTTCCTCGATCA
>DAITNM010000023.1:0-9234 GCA_036834585.1 Thermodesulfovibrionales bacterium
GGAATCTGATAGTCCTTTATGACCCTTGCAAAAGAGGTAACATACCTTTCCCATGCTTCAAGAGAGCTTGAACTGCACTGTATTACCATAAAGCTTGCTGTAGGCAGGTTTACAACAAAGTCTATATGTACTGTTATTTCGTTATTACCCAAGTTTATCTTGAATTCAGAGTTTGTTTCTATCTCTTCCGGTTTAAACTGTTTTTCTTTTATAAGGAACTCAAATACCTTTTGCTTTATGCCACCGAGCTGCATTGTCTCAAGCTGTTCATCTGCCTTTATCAGTTCCTCTATGAGCTTTTTTCTATCATTCATGGCGAACTCCGTTCCAACTACAGTCATTCCTGCGAAAGCAGGAATCCAGAGGTATTACTAATATTATTTCTCTGGATTCCGCATCAAGTGCGGAATGACAAGAATAAATCAAGAAACTTAAACAACTTTTAAAATAAGTTAATCACATTCTAAGCCGTATCGTCAATAACTTTTGAGGGGGTTTCATATAAATAGACTGTATATTAACCCAACATCTTTTTCAGAATCTCCCTCGCCTTTATGAAAATCTCAATGTGTGTTTTATCCTGATAATCGCTGTAGGTAAAAAGATGGGGTTTATACGTATCATCTTTGTAAATAAGAGTTATCTCACCATAGATTCCTTTGCCGAGATAGATACGGTGAGCATAGTTCTTTGTAGATGCAAGGACTATATTTGACAGGGTAAGATAGCCAGGGTCGAGATTAATACTTCTTTTACCTTTCAAAGAAAGGTAAGCTTCTATTTCATTGGTCTTCAGTTTTATATCTGAAAGTAATCCAGGGTCAATAAGATTTTGGAAAAAGATGAATTGCCTATAGAGAGGCCAGCCAATTTCATCCTTATAGTAAGTAGAATAGTTCCATGGAAGGGTAGGGCTTGTAAATAATATCTCTCCAAAGTTTTTCTCGAGTATTTTCCTTGAACGGTTAAATGCATTTTCATTACAGTAAAGGGTACTTATAAAGAGGAGTGCCGGTTCAGGACTCTTGATTTTTCCCACTACTATTCATTCATGAGTTTAGATAACTCTTCAATAACATACGGAGAGTCCCACTCTGAAGGACCTACTACCTTATTTCTCAAAATTCCATTTTTGTCAATTATGAATGTCTCAGGCACTCCTGTAATGCCAAATTTTTCAGCAGCATCGCCCTCAGAATCGAGATACACAGGGAATGTGTAGTTCATTTCTTTCATGTATCCGAGCACCTTATTCATATCGTCATTGTACAGGATGGTTACCATTTTAAATTTTGAATTCCCGGCCAGGTTTCCTGATAACCTTTCTATTGAAGGCATTTCATCAATGCATGGAGGGCACCAGGTAGCCCAGAAATTAACGAAAACCACAGAGCCTCTTAACTCGGAGAGTTTCAGCTTATTTTTATAGGCATCAGTCAGTTCAATATTAGGTGCTGGAAGCCCAACTCTGGTTGTGCTCGGGGTGTATTGATGCCTTACAATGTAAAAAGCAGTGGCAGAACCAAGAAAGATTAGTATAAGAAAGATAAGGGTCTTACTTTTCAAATCTCAAATCTTTTTCTGAAGATGAACTTTGTTGTTGAATTAATTGACACCAGACAGGACCGTGGCTTCTTCAGCCTCTATGAATGTAGGAGTATCATCTTCAAGGACAACCTTAACCTTGTGTAAGCCTTTGAATTTTCCTTTGAGGATCTCCTCGGACAAGGGGTCTTCTATTACTTTCTGAACAGCTCTCCGCATTGGTCTTGCCCCATATGCAGGCTGATAGTAGTGTTTCATAATCCATTCCTTAACTTCCTTTGACACCTCAACGACGAGCTCCCTTTCAACAAGCATCTTGTTTGTTTCTTCAACAAGCAAATCAATAATGGAGAGTAAATGTTCTTTTTCGAGCGGGTGGAAAACAACTATCTCGTCAACTCTGTTCAGAAATTCAGGATTAAATGTTTTCTTAAGTTCACTCAGGACATTTTCCTTAATTCTTTCATACACGAGCTCGGATGCATTTCTCTGAAACCCGAGGGGAGTTGCCTTTTCAATCAGCCTTGCACCGAGATTTGAGGTCATTATAATCAAGGTATTCTTGAAATCCACCTTTCTTCCAAAGCTGTCTGTGAGCACACCTTCATCAAGCACCTGAAGGAGAATATTGAAGACATCGGGATGTGCCTTTTCTATTTCATCAAAAAGCACAACAGAATATGGTTTCTTTCTTATTTTCTCTGTAAGCTGTCCCCCTTCTTCATAGCCGACATAGCCAGGAGGGGCGCCTGTTAGTCTCGAGACACTGAACCTCTCCATGTACTCGGACATGTCAATTTTTATCAGTGAACTTTCGTTATTGAACATGAACCATGCTAATGCCTTTGCAAGCTCTGTTTTGCCAACACCTGTAGGTCCTAAAAAGAAGAAGGAGCCTATTGGTTTTTTGCTGGACTTGAGCCCTGCCCGTGACCTTCTTATTGCCTTTGAAACCGCTTTTATAGCCTCGTCTTGAGAAATGATCCTTTTATGAAGTCCTTCCTCCATCCGTATAAGTTTTTCTGATTCTTTTTCCTCGAGCTTCACAAGTGGTATGCCTGTCATCTTGGAAACAGTGTATGCAACATCCTCTTCTACAATAGACGGTATTTCCTTATTTAAATTATCTCTCCATTGTTTATAAAGTTGATCGTGAATCTTTTTAAGTTTTTCTTCCTCCAGGCGGATAGAAGATGCCCGTTCAAGGTCATGAAGCTTTACATACAGGTTTTTCTCTTTTGATATCCTCTGTATTTCAGCCTCAAGCTCCTTTATTTCTCTGGGCGGACTATACTTTTTGAGCTTAATCCTTGATCCTGTCTCATCTATAACATCTATTGCTTTATCAGGGAGATATCTATCAGAGATGTATCTGTCAGATAACCTTGCTGCAGAATCTACTGCTTCATCAGTTATTTTGACTTTGTGATGAGTCTCGTATCTGGATCGCAGTCCTCTCAAGATGTTGATTGTGCTTTCAACATCAGGAGGGTGTATATTAATCGGCTGGAATCTCCGCTCAAGGGCGCCATCTTTTTCTATGTACTTTCTGTACTCATCAGGTGTTGTTGCCCCTATACATTGTATTTCACCTCGTGAAAGGGCAGGTTTCAGCATACTCGATGCATCAACAGACCCCTCAGCAGCACCTGCACCTATTAGGGTATGAAGCTCGTCAATAAAGAGGATTACATTGTCAGACTGGACGATCTCCTTCATGACAATCTTGAGCCTCTCCTCGAACTGGCCTCTGTATTTTGTCCCTGCGATTAAGGCGCCAAGGTCAAGAGAGACAATACGCTTTCCTAACAGGCTGTCAGGGACATCACCAGAGACAATTTTCTGGGCAAGCCCTTCGACGATGGCTGTCTTTCCAACACCGGGTTCTCCAATAATTGCAGGATTGTTTTTTATCCGCCTGCCCAGTATCTGGACCAGGCGTTCTATTTCATCTTCCCTATCTATGACAGGGTCGAGTTTTCCTTCCCTTGCCATTTGTGTCAGGTCTCTTCCAAACTCATCGAGTGCAGGAGTGGTACTCCTCTTTTCTTTTACGCTTGTATGAGTCCTGATTGAGAAATTGATTGTGAGTTGTCTTGCTCCAAGGAGGTTTGCACCAAGGTTGCGCAATATCTTGCCGCCTATCCCTTCTTCTTCTCTTGTTAGGCCAAGGAGGATATGTTCACTACCAATATAATTGTGACCGAGCAGGCGGGCCTCTTCAACAGCAAGTTCCAGAACTTTTTTAGCCCGTGGTGTGAATGGGATGTCTTCAAATGTCATAAGATCAGTGCCCTGAGGTAAATTCCTTTCAACCTCCATGCGTATCTCCTCACGGGTTATTCCCATTCGTTTCAGGATTGCTACAGGCAGGCCATCTTCTTCTCTCAGGATTGCAAGCAAGAGATGTTCAGTACCAAGGTAATCATTCTGGCGTTTTTCAGCCTCTTCTTTTGCATAAATAATTACCTTTCTTCCTCTCTCTGTGAACTTTTCAAACATGCTATTTATCTTGTTTCTTAGTTTTAGCGTAATACTTTTTCGGAGATAAAGTCAATATGCCCATTGACAGCCTTTAATGCAGGGTATAGTATTTGAGCAGATTTTTTTGAGAAGCCTCTTATTGAATTTCAAGGGAAGAGAAAAAGAAGGGTATCTCATAGGAGGCTGATTCTCTTGAATCTGAACCATGGACGATATTGTGTTCGATATCTGAAGCAAAGTCAGCCCTGATTGTGCCCGGAGCAGCATCCTTTGGGTTTGTTGCACCCATAATCTCCCTGACTTTTGAGATGGCGCTGTTGCCTTCTACTACCATGACCACAATTGATCCCTCTGATAGAAAGTTGGTAAGACTATCATAAAAGGGCTTATCCTTGTGAACAATATAAAAACCCATAGCCTCTTTTTTGGAAACTTTAAGCATTTTCAGCGCAACAATCCTGAGGTTACTTTTTTCAAACCTTCTGATAACATCACCTATGAGATTCTTTTTCACGCCATCCGGCTTGACAATGGATAGAGTCTGTTCCATTCATCCTCCATCTATATTGATAATTTTATGATTAATTTTTTCACTGATGCACAGGATTTCCTGAATTGTACCCTTTCTTCTCTCGTAAGTTTCAGTTCTATGATTTTTTCGACGCCTTCTTTACCCAAAATAGCAGGTACACCCATGTAAATATCTTTTATCCTGTATTCTCCATTCAGATATGCTGCACAGGGGAACACCCGCTTCTCATCATGCAGAATTGATTTTATCATATGGAAGGTAGATGCTGATGGGGCATAATAGGCACTTCCGGATTTCAGCAGAGCTACTATTTCGGCACCACCATTTCTTGTTCTCTCTATCAGTGCATCAATTTTTTTCTTTGGAAGGAGTTCTGTTATGGGAATTCCCTTTACTGTAGTAAATCTTGAAAGTGGAACCATTTCATCGCCATGCCCGCCAAGTACAATTGTTTCAACATCCTCAGGTGAAATATCTAATTCCCATGAAAGAAATGCAGTCAGCCTTGAGGAATCGAGGATTCCTCCCATACCAATAACACGCTTGCAGGAAAACTCTGTGGTCTTCCATGCAAGTTGTGCCATGACATCCATTGGATTTGTTACAACAATAAGAATAGCGTTTGGGGAAGTCTTTGCAATCTCCATACATGACCCTTTTATGATGCTGGCATTTGCATGGAGGAGATCGCTTCTTGACATACCGGGTTTTCTCGCAAGACCAGCGGTAATCACAACAACATCAGAGCCTGTTGTATCCGAAAACTTATTTGTCCCTTTTATCTTGGATGGCGAATTCCAGAGCGGGCATGCCTCTGCAAGGTCAAGGGCTTTTCCCTGGGGTAATCCTTCAACTATATCAAAGAGTGCCACATCAGCAATGCCTGATTGAACAACAAGTTGTGCAGTTGTAGCACCAACATTCCCTGCACCTATTATCGAAACCCTTTTTCTCATTGCAATATCTCCAGTTTTATCTTGGCTATTCTCTGACCTACCATCTCCAATACGGTTATTTTCTTCCCTTCTGTTTCAACAACATCTCCAATTTTGGGAATTCTCTGAAGGGTTGTCAATAAAAAACCGCTCAGGGTTTCATATTCTGTAGATTCAGGTATTTCTATTTCGTAATCCTCCTTCAGGTCCCTTATACTGATGGATGCATCCATGCGAAAAGTTCCATCGCTGATCTGTATAACAGGACTTTCGACGTCGTATTCATCCCTTATTTCCCCTACAATCTCCTCCAGGAGGTCCTCCATGGTTACAAGACCGGAAACCCCGCCATATTCATCAATAACCAGAGCCATATGAGTTCTTTTTCTTTGCATTTCTCTCAGGAGGATGCTTATCTTCAGCGTGTCAGGGATAAAAAAAGGCGGCTTAATAAGCTTCCTTATGTCTGATCCGCCTTTTGCCAGTGCTGCCAGAAAATCCCTTGCATGGAGAATCCCCCGGATATCATTGAGGTCTTTGCCAATAACCGGGTAACGAGAAAACTGTTCCTCTGCGATTATGGTTTTAATGTCTTCAGGGGACATGCCAAGGCTTATTGTTGCCATCTGAGTTGATGGTACCATAACCTCTTTTGCTGACATATCTGTAAACTCAAAAATGCTGTGTATCAGTTCTTTTTCTTCAGCCTCAAAAATACCCCTTTCCTTGCCTTCCTCCAAAAGCAGTTTAATTTCTTCCTCTGAAATGTATCCCCTTTCGCTGAATGCCCTTTTACCAAAGGGTTTTAATAAAATGTTTGTGCTTATCCTCAGAACCTGAACAAAGGGCATGGCGATTTTAGAGAATTTCTCTATTACAGGAGCTATCATGAGTCCAACGGCCTCAGGATTAGAGAGGGCAATTGATTTTGGAATGAGTTCCCCGAAGACGATGAAAAAATATGTAATGATTGCTGCTACGATTATGATGGATATTGCCTCGCTTGATGCAGAGATGAAGGGTATGGGTATGTTCATGAGAATTGGTTTTATAACTTTCACTAAAGTTGCACCACCAATAGCAGATGCGAGGACTGCAACCAGGGTAATGCCGATCTGAACGGTGGCGAGAAATCTGTTTGGATGCTCTCTAAGTTTATCAAGAACAATAGCACGCTTGTTGCCGGCATCAACAAGTTGTTTAATACGTGTTCTTCTGAGTGTGACTACTGCTATTTCTGCTGCAGCAAAAACAGCATTTAAGAATATAAAAATTATTATAAGAAGAGTTTCAGGCCACATAGGAATCAGAGAAAAAATGTGAACTATCGGTCTCCATTAAAGATATTATGATAATGTTCCAATTATGGCATCGGCGACCATGGATGTTGTTGCAGCAGTTGGATCATCAGGCGAAGGCTTCATATCATATGTCACATATCTTCCTTCCTCGATAACATGTGCAACGGCTGTTTCTAATCTTCTGGCTGCTTCGACTTCTCCCAGATGCTTGAGCATCATGACACCCGAAAGTATCATAGCAAGAGGGTTTACTTTATTCAACCCTTTGTACTTTGGGGCACTTCCATGGACAGGCTCAAATACCGCAATCTCCTCACCAAGGTTTGCACCCGGGGCGAGTCCGAGTCCTCCTATCAATCCAGCTGCAAGATCAGATACAACATCACCGTAGAGGTTGGGGAGAACTATTACATCATAGAGTTTGGGTTTCTGTACGAGTTGCATGCACATATTGTCGACAATCCTGTCTTCGAACTCGATGTCAGGATATCTCTTTGCCACATTTCTTGCAGTCTCAAGAAATAGCCCGTCCGAACATTTCATGATATTTGCCTTATGCACTGCCGTGACCTTTCTTCTGTTATTTTTTCTTGCGTACTCAAAGGCAAAACGTACAATCCTCTCTGTGGCATATACGGATATCGGTTTAATGCTGATGCCTGAATCAGGTCTGATTGTCTTTCCTGTTGAAGCAGTGATGAAATCGATGAGTTTTTTTGTGTCTTCTGAATCTTTCTCGAATTCAATTCCGGCGTAGAGATCTTCTGTGTTTTCCCTGATGATAATGAGATCAACATTTTCAAATCTCGTCCTTGCACCTTTGAATGTTTTGCAAGGCCTCAGGCAACAGTAAAGGTCGAGGGTCTGTCTGAGGGCGACATTAACACTTCTGAAGCCTTTGCCTACGGGTGTTGTGATAGGCCCCTTAAGGGCTACCTTGTTCTTTTTTATGGAATCAAGAACACTTTGTGGCAAAGGAGTCCCTTGTCTTTCAAATACTTCCTGGCCTGCTTCATGGATATCCCATTTGATGTCCACACCTGTGGCTTCTATGACGCGTTTTGTGGCCTCAGAGATTTCAGGTCCTATACCATCTCCAGGTATGAAGGTAACGATATGCATTATGGATTTGCAGTGAGTATCTTCTTTGCGATTTCAGGATAGGAAGCAATAAACCTCAATTCGTCATCTGTGAGGGTTTTCTGGGTATGGAGATTTGCATATTGAACGAGTTCAAGCACCTTTCTTGCTTCATTGTCATCATGAAAATGTATGCCGAGTTTGTCATAGACATGCCTGAATCCTTTTATGCCGCCGTACTCACCTGTTGTTATGATCCTCCCGGTCTCAAGCAGTTCCGGTTCACCTCTTCCAACGTCTTCAGGGTCGTAAAGTTCATAGTTACGCCTGTCTTTCAATGCTCCATCTGCATGGATCCCTGATTCATGGGCAAATGCATTCGCACCAACTCCCGGCTGGTTTATCGGTATAGGTATATTGAATGCATGTGATGCATACCTGCCGATCTTCCATGCCCTCTTAAGGTCTACATGTTCATCAAGAGGGACTTTGTCTTTAAGACCTTGTGAGAAGCTCAGTGCCAGAATTGTTGATATAAGGTCGCAATTACCGCACCTTTCTCCGTAACCATTGACAGTTGTATTTATGTACGAATCAACACCACCTTCTAAAGCTCCCTGTGCGCCTGCTACAGAAACAGCCTCTGCCATTCCAAGGTCATTATGGCAGTGCATTTCTATAGGGAATTTTGTTGTGAGGGCAAGCGACTTTATCCTCTCATATATTGTTATAGGGTCATCGGTGCCAAGGGTGTCGCAGTATCTGAAACGGTCTGCCCCTGCTTCTTTTCCTGCAATGATGAATTCTATCAACCTCTCGAGTTCTGTTCTCGATGCATCTTCTGCATTTACTCCTACTGTTTCTGCACCAAGCTCTTTTGCAGTCTTTACAGCCTCGGCAAGCGATTTAACAATATCCTTGAAGGTCTTTTTTCCCAAAAACTTGCCCTTTAACATAATCTCCGAAGTTGACATGGAGATATTTATATGCTTGATGTCAGGGCAATTTTTAAAGGTGAGTTTCACATCTTCGGAGATTGCCCTGCACCAGCCTTCAAGGCGGAGCCTTTTAATTGCCCCGACCTTTACCAGCTCAAGGTTTGCATTGATATAGTTCACCTCGTGTTTCAGGGTTGGGAAACCTATCTCGCTCTGAAAAATGCCCATTTCGTCAGAATAAAGGTTCAACATTGTCTTTGAGAGCTTTGGAAGAAGTATCCGTGATGTCTGCACACCGTCCCTGTTTGTTACATCAATTAAATAAACTTTATTTTTCATATGCCCTCTTTATGAGTATTTTATCTTATACAGGATAATAAGAGCGGTTACCAAGTAGTTTAAAAATAACAGATTTACTA
>DAITNM010000024.1:0-7164 GCA_036834585.1 Thermodesulfovibrionales bacterium
CTATGCTCATTTATTATGGTAAAATGGCTCTTGTGATAATTTATAATCATGACTGCACAATTTTGTGTATGAGAGGAGAGGATATCTATGCTTTCTGATAGGGCAAAAAGGATTAAGCCATCACCAACCCTTTCCATGGATGCAAAGGCAAAGGCAATGAAGGCAGCGGGTGTTGACATAGTGAATTTTGGTGTAGGGGAGCCGGATTTCGACACCCCGGAGAATATAAAGGAAGCTGCAATGAAGGCTATAAAAGAAGGCTTTACTAAATATACCCCGGTTGGAGGTATCGATTCGCTAAAGGATGCGATCATTGAAAAATTCAAAAAAGATAATAATCTTATATATACGCGCGAGGAAATCATTGTATCCTGCGGTGCAAAACACAGCCTTTATAATATTGCTCAGGCTTTATACAATCCAGGCGATGAGGTCTTAATCCCATCTCCTTACTGGGTATCTTATCCTGATCAGGTCATGCTCAATGATGCGGTTCCTGTTTTCATAAAAACACATGAATCTGATTCCTTTATGGTCAAAGCAGAGGCAGTCAAAGCCCACATCACAAAGAGAACAAAGGCGATTATTCTGAATTCACCATCCAACCCTACAGGACTTACATATGATAGGAGAACACTTGAAGAAATAGCCGAGGTTGTTCTCAGACACAGTCTCTTTATCGTGTCCGATGAAATTTATGAAAAACTGACTTATGATGGAATCAGTCATGTAAGCATCGCGTCTCTCGACAATGAGATAAAGTCAAGGACAGTCGTTGTAAACGGGCTTTCAAAGGCTTATGCAATGACAGGATGGAGGATTGGTTTTGCCGCAGGCCCAAAAGAGATAATAAAGGCTATGACAAATATCCAGAGTCAGTCTACCTCAAATCCCACATCCATATCCCAGAAAGCGGCAGTTGAGGCACTTACAGGTCCCCAGGATTTTATTACGATGATGCTTTCTGAGTTTGACAAAAGAAGGAGGTTTCTTGTTGAAGAACTCAATGCCATACCCGGCATGAGTTGTCTTACTCCAACAGGAGCCTTTTATGCCTTTCCGAATACATCCAGGTTTTATGGTAAATCCATTGATGGCAGAAACATAGGATCTTCATTAGATCTTGTTCTCTACCTGCTTGAAGAAGCCAAGGTTGGTCTTGTCCATGGTGAAGCCTTTGGAGATGACGATTATATAAGGCTGTCATATGCAGCATCGATAAATGAGATAAGAAAAGGTGTTGAGAGAATAAGAGAGGCAGTGCTTAGACTCAAATGATGGGTGAAAAGTGACGAGTGACTGATGAAGAGAAAGATAGAGAGTTTCGCTCCGGTTTTGTCTCCATAATTGGACGTCCAAACGTTGGTAAATCTACACTTCTAAATTCGATCCTTGGTGAGAAAGTTTCGATCGTTACACCGAAGCCACAGACAACGAGGAACAGAATTAGAGGTATTAAGACATTACCTGCGGAACAGATTATTTTTATAGATACACCAGGGATTCATAAGCCGAGACATAAACTCGGCGATACGATGGTTAAAACTGCTCTGGAGGCATTTAAGGAAGTAGATATTATTCTATTTATGCTTGAACCACATGATCCTGGAAAAGGAGATAAATTCATAATCAAGTTGTTGGAGGAAGCTCAGACGCCGGTATTTTTATTGATAAACAAAATAGATACTGTTAAAAAAATAGACCTTCTTCCTCTCATAGACCGATTAAAAGAGTTTTATCCTTTTAAGGAGATTATTCCAATATCAGCATTGAAACAAGATGGTATTGAAATCCTTTTGAAGAAAATCTATGATTATCTTCCACCAGGTCCAAAATATTATTCTGATGATATCATCACGGACCAGCTTGAAAGATTTATGGTCTCTGAGATTATCAGGGAGAAGGCTACTGAAATGACAGAGGAAGAAATACCTCATTCGATTGCAGTTGAGGTCATTGAATGGAAGGAAAGGGAAAGCGGACTCATATTAATAATGAGTAACATTTATGTTGAAAGAGACAGTCAAAAAGGTATAATAATAGGGAAAGGCGGAAGAATGTTGAAAGCTATCGGAACTGCTGCGCGGGCTGATATAGAAAAACTTCTTAATACAAAAGTCTTTCTTGAATTATGGGTAAAGGTGAAAAAAGACTGGAGAGATAACAGGAAGACCTTAGAAGAGTTAGGATATAAATAGATGTTAATCGAGATGAAGGTCGAAGGTCTGCTTTTTGATCCACGCAGCAGCATGTATATACTCCTCTTGAAAGAAATTGGCGGAGACGGAACACTTCCTATATGGATCGGTAAACCAGAGGCAGATTCAATAGCACTTGCCTTAGGGAAGGTTGCAACCCCACGGCCCCTCACACATGACCTCGTAAAAAATATCATTGATGGCCTGAAAATGAGATTAACGAAGATTGTTGTAACGGAGATTCTGGATAATACATATTATGCCCTTGTTTGTCTGACCGATGGTAAAAAAGAGACCTTCATAGATTCAAGACCGAGTGATGCTGTTGCAGTCGCCCTGAGGACGAATGCTTCTATATTTGTAGAAGATAGTATTCTGGAAAGAAGGAGCACAGACGAACTCGAAGAGTGGCTTAAAAACCTCAAGCCGGAAGACTTCGGGAATATCATGTAATGCTTTACAGGACTGAAGGGATTGTCTTGAAAACTATTCCCTTTGGTGAAGCAGACCTTATTGTATCATTTCTTACTCCTGATTACGGGCTCCTCAAGGCATTTGCAAAAAGTCCGCTCAAGACAAAGAGTCGATTCGGAAGCAGCCTTGAACCCCTGACACACTCGCGGATTGCGTTCTGGGGAAAAGAAGGTGCTTCTCTACCAAGGTTGACACAGTCTGATATTATCCATTCCTTTCAGTCAATCAGAGATAAAATGAATTGTTTTCTCAGGGTGTCAGAGATAATAGAACTCACTCTCCAGTTTCTTCCGGAAAGGGAAGCCAACAGAAAGCTATACGCATTACTTTTGCAAACATTGCATAATATTGAAAATAATCTCACCGAATTCCCCTACACCCCCCTTTGGAAAAGGGGGGCTGAGGGGGATTTAAAAGGGGGGAAAGGGGGATTAGATCTAAGTGTGGTTCACTATAAAGTAAAATCACTTAAGCACTTAGGATATGCCCCTGCACTTGATTCATGTGGAAAATGTGGTAAATATGGAGATTGTTTTTTTGTATCTCAAGGCTCTATCTTCTGCGAAGACTGTTCAAGGGGAATGGATACACCTGTGAGAATCTCAAAAGGAGTTGCCAAACTCTATTCTAATCTACTCACCTGGGACATTTCGAAAATAAAGAGGATTCAGCCCTCAAATGTACTTCTTTCAGAGCTTTCAGACATAATTGATGCACATATAGAATATATAAATACGAAGACTCTTAATTCGAAGGAGTTTATTCGTTCCCTATCCTGCCAATTTTAAAATCTATTCACTTTCAAAACGGACTATACTTTGGGTAATATATCATTGAAATAATGCTGGATAATTTTTTTAATCCGAAGACAATCGCAGTTATTGGGGCTTCAAGAACACCCGGAAAAGTAGGGCATGATATCCTCAAGAATCTTACCCAGTACGGTTATCAGGGTGTTTTGTATCCTATCAATCCTGAGGCGCCGGAAATTCTGGGGCTAAAAGCATATCCATCAATTATGGATGTACCGGGTGAAATTGGATTAGCAATAGTAGTAGTTCCTCCCAAAAGCGTATTAGAAGTTATTGGACAATGCGGTAAGAAAGGGATCGATTCTGCAGTAATCATAACTGCTGGATTTAAAGAAAGCGGCTCAGAGGGTACAAAATTAGAGGATGAATTAGTCAAGAAATCAAAGGAATTAGGAGTAAGGTTTATCGGTCCTAACTGCCTGGGCATCATTGATTCCCACTCCAGAATCAATGCATCTTTTGCCAAAGGTATGCCAAGCGAAGGAAATATTGGATTTTTTTCACAATCAGGCGCCCTTGGTATTGCTGTTCTTGATCTTGCTATGTCTGAAGATGTAGGTTTTTCAAAATTTATAAGCATGGGGAATAAAGCAGATATCTCTGATGAGGAGATTATGCAGGCCCTGGCAGAAGATGAAAATACAAAGGTAATTATAGGATACATTGAAGGAGTGAGAGATGGTCGAAAGTTTGTGGAGATTGCCAGTCAGGTATCTAAAAAGAAACCGCTTGTTATCCTGAAGTCAGGCATTACCAGTTCTGGTATTAAGGCAGCTTCTTCCCATACTGGAGCACTTTCAGGCCGGGAGACGTCCTTTGACGCTGCCTTTAAACAAAGCGGAGTAATTAGGGTTCAAACCGTCGGTGAACTGTTTAATTATGCCCTGGCTTTTGCCAACCAGCCCCTCCCTCAGGGACCAAATGTAGCAATCATAACGAACTCAGGAGGACCTGGAATTTTGGCAGCTGATGCCTGTGACAAATTAGGCCTTCAACTCGTCCCATTACACAAGGAAATAGTCGATCAGCTCAGGACTTTCCTGCCTCCCTTTGCATCATTTTATAATCCGGTTGACATTCTGGGAGATGCTACTGCTGAGAGGTATGAAAAAGCCCTTTATACAGTGGTGCAGGATGACAAAGTGAATGGGATATTGGTTCTTTTGACCCCAACTGCAGTTGTTGATGTGGAAGGCACTGCTAAGGCGATAGCAAATATCGCCCATCTCATTGACAAGCCCATACTTACCTCATTCATGGGTAGAAAGAGTGTTGAGTCAGGATCAAAGATCCTTATGAAATATCATGTTCCTAATTATAACTATCCGGAGCATGCTGTTTCTTCTTTCAGCGCCATGTATAAATATAATGTATGGATAAAGAGGCCTGAGAAGGTTTATCCCCATTTTGAAGGTCTAAAGAACAAGGTGAATGACATTTTTGAAAGTGTTAAAGAGGAAAAGCGTGAGCATTTAAGGGAATCAGAAGTTTATGAGATGTTAAATGCTTACGGTTTTTCGCAGCCAAGGAGTCTGCTTGCAAGGACTTCTGAAGAATCTGTTGCTGCAGCTAAAGGAATAGGTTACCCTGTGGTAATGAAGATTGTTTCGCCTCAGGTTATTCACAAGAGCGATATAGGTGGTGTAAAAATCAATGTAAATACTGAAAAGGAGGTTGAGAATGCCTTCTTTGATATCACTTCACGTGTGAAGCATGTTATGCCCATGGCACACATAAACGGGGTAATGATTCAGGAGATGATTTCTGGCGGAAAAGAGGTTATTATTGGCATAACGAGAGATACACAGTTTGGGCATATGATAATGTTTGGATTTGGCGGGATTTATGTTGAGGTATTAAAAGATGTCTCTTTCAGGATTGTGCCACTAAGCAAAGAAGATGCTCATGAAATGATTAGAGAGACAAAGGTTTTTCCCCTTTTACGCGGAGTAAGAGGAGAGGCCGAAGCAGATATCGAGGCTATTGAGAATTCTTTATTAATTTTATCGCAAATGGCTTTAGATTTTCCTCAGATTATTGAGGCTGAAATCAACCCACTCCTGGTGAAGAAGCGAGGTGAAGGAGTGGTAGCCATTGATGCGCGATTTGCTATAGGAGGGGATTAAAATGATTTCTTTATATGTAGGTTCCACTTCGGGATATTCAGGCAAGAGCCTGGTCTCTATGGGGGTAGGGCTTAGGTTGAAAAAAGACGGACTTCGTGTAGGCTATTTCAAACCTGTAGGCATATTGCCCATTAAAGTTGAAAACATCCTGACAGACAAGGATGCCTGGTTTATCTATAGAGCATTCGAGCTCAAGGACCATGTAGCTGAAATATGCCCTGTTGTATTGACACAGGAACTCACTGTCAGGGCTTACCTTAAGGATATAAGAGGTCTTCTGAGAAAAATTGAAAGGTCCTTTCAGCAATTATCTCAAGATAAAGATATCATGATAGTCGGCGGTTCCGGAAGTATATATTCATGGAGTGTTCTGGGTGTCTCGGGGCTTAAGGTCATAAAGCGGCTTAACGCAAAAGTGCTGCTTGTAGTGAAATATGAGGGTGAGTTTTGTGTTGATTATATACTCCAGGCAAAAAAGGACCTTGGTGATCATTTCATAGGGGTAATATTCAATAAAGTGACACATGAATTTAGACAGAGTGTAGACGATTATATTGTTCCATTCTTGAAAAGGAGGGGCATAGATGTTATTGGCATATTACCGCATGATCCCTTAGTTGGTTCCATTACTGTTGAAGAACTGAATGAGATGCTTGGAGGAAAGGTTTTATGCTGCCATGACAGGCTGAGTAATCTTATTGAGAGGTTCCTGATCGGAGCTATGCAGGTAGACAGGGCTACTGAATATTTTAAGATGACCAAGAACAATGCTGTTATCGTGGGAGGTGACCGTGCAGATATCCAACTGTCCGCTATAGAATCCGGCACGGAATGTCTTGTGCTTACGGGTGAGCTTTACCCCAGTGAGTTGATTGTATCCAGGGCTGAACAAAAAAATATCCCTATTATCGTGATTAGAGATGATACTTATACGGTGGCTAAAAAGGTGGAAAGACTTTCCGTAAGGTTACGGTTGAGAGACAAGGCTAAAGTAGCTCACGGCACAGAGCTGGTTATGAAAAATGTGAACTTTCCATTACTTTATAAACACCTGGGCATTAATATCAGTTGACGGCCATCTCCTTATGTCCCCATTTTGCTGAATATATTTCTTGACATAAAAAGGGGCTTTGATATATAAAGATATATGCAAATTCCTGTTAACTTGAATGATTTTTTCTGTCCAAACGAAGCATGTGGTAACCATGGAAAAAGGGGACTTGGAAATATTGTTATATATGACAGGTATGGTAGAAATCGTAGAAAACTCCTTAAATGCAAAACCTGCAAGTCAACATTTTCTGAGCGGCGCACCACATTCTTCTTTGGTTTACATACAAAAGAATCTACAATAAGAGAGGTCATTCGTAATCTTCAGGAAGGTATGAGTTTCAGAGAGGCAGCAGTTGCATCTGGTCTTGATAAGGATACGGTGCAGAGAATATGGAAGCGATTTCTTGTTAATTGCGAGGAATCAGTAGAGAGCCTTTTAAAGGAATTCAATATTAAACTCGAAGACCTTATAGCGCTTTTATATAACAGGACTCAAAAAAA
>DAITNM010000024.1:7264-8959 GCA_036834585.1 Thermodesulfovibrionales bacterium
AAGGTGAGATGAGAAGATGCGTGAGATAAGAGTTGCAATAGCTGGGATCGGAAACTGCGCCAGCTCACTAATCCAGGGTATTGAATATTACAAGTCCTTAGATAAGAATCATCCTGATAAGTCCCTCGGCCTGATGCATTATGATCTTGGGGGATATAGGCCAGATGATATCAAGATTGTAGCTGCCTTTGATATAGATGAAAGAAAAGTTGGCAGGCTTCTTAATGAGGCCGTTTTTGCTAAGCCAAACTGCACAAAGACTTTCAATGGAGGTCTTCCAGATTATCCTGTTAGAGTCGAAATGGGAGAAGTATTGGATGGCGTAGCCTCTCACATGGAAAATTATCCAGAAGAAAAAAGGTTTGTTATTGCAAAAAGAGGGGCTTGTGATGTTGCAAAGATATTGGAAGAAAGTGGAGCCGATATCTTTTTGAGCTATCTGCCAGTAGGGTCTGAACAGGCTACAGCCTTTTATGCTAAGGCATGCCTGAAAACTGGTATTAGTTTCATTAATTGTATTCCTGTCTTTATTGCATCCGACAAATCCTGGGCACAGCGCTTTGAGGAGAAAAACATTCCGGTTATAGGAGATGATGTTAAAAGTCAGGTAGGTGCAACGATTATTCACCGTACACTAACGAAGCTTTTTGAAGACAGAGGTGTAAAAATAGACAATATGTATCAGTTGAACGTTGGTGGCAATACCGATTTTTTGAATATGCTCAATCATGGGAGATTAAAATCTAAGAAGATATCCAAGACAGAAGCAGTACAGTCACAACTTCATAATCCGTTGAGGGATGGAAATATCCACATAGGCCCTTCTGACTATATCCCTTGGCTAAAGGACAATAAAATATGTTTTCTCAGGATAGAGGGGAGGGGGTTCGGAAATGTACCTGTAAGCCTTGAACTCAGACTTTCTGTTGAGGATTCCCCAAACAGTGCCGGGGTTGTAATAGATGCTATAAGGTGCTGTAAAATTGCCCGTGACAGAAGGGTAGGGGGAGTGCTTACATCTCCTTCTGCATATTTTATGAAACACCCGATGGTACAGTTTTCAGATGAAGATGCCAGGAACATGGTTGAGGAATTTATCGCCGGGAAGAGAGAAAGGTAGCGGGTGTTAAGTGCTAAACTCGGCCATTTTCTTGATGCCCCTCTTAGTCAGATTGCAAAACGAATCCCTTTAACTCCAAACGCCCTTACAATAATCGGATTTGTCATTACAACCATTGCAGCTTTAGTAATTCCCAGCAATCTCAGACTTGGTGGAATATTAATTTTAATAGGTGGAATATTTGATGCATTTGACGGGGTTGTTGCAAGGGTAAAAGGGAAAGCAACAAAATTCGGTGCATTCCTTGATTCTGTGTTTGATAGATACTCTGATGCATTCCTTTTCATTGCAATATCATGGTATCTCATGGAGAGGGGTAACCTTGCAGGTGTTTATCTAAGCCTTGGCACGTTAGTAGGTGCCTTTCTTATCAGTTATGCAAGGGCAAGGGCAGAGGGCCTTGGTGAATCATGCCATACAGGTATAATGGAAAGACCGGAGAGAATAGTCCTTTTGGCGTTTGCTACTATAACAGGATGGATCATACCTATTTTATGGATAATGTTCGTCCTTACGCATATTACAGTTCTTCAGAGGATTTATCATGTACGGAGGCAGATGAGTCGGTGAGTGGA
>DAITNM010000025.1:0-2818 GCA_036834585.1 Thermodesulfovibrionales bacterium
TTCTTCTCTAACTCCCTAAGCCTTACCCCGACCTGATTTCAGACTGCGGAAAGGATTTGTACATAAAATCTTCTTTTTTGTGATTGAATAATTAGTAAAAGGGAATTCAGGTATAATAATCAAAGCTTATGAGCGGCATTGCTGTATGGATAACAGGTCTTCCTGGAAGCGGGAAGAGCACAGTTGCTGATGCCCTAAAAAAGACACACCCTGAGTTTATCGTCCTCAGGATGGATGAGTTAAGAAAAGTTGTAACACCTGAGCCAACATATTCTGATTCAGAGAGGGAGATAGTTTACAGGGCTCTCGTCTACCTTGCAAAAAAGCTAACAGAACTTGAACATTATGTAATAATTGATGCAACAGGAAATCTCAGGAGATGGAGAGATCTCGCAAGAGAGTTGATCCCGAGATATATAGAAATATATCTGAAATGCCCTATGGAGACATGCATGAAAAGAGAGAAAAAGAGGATCGAAAGACATGAGGCACCAGGGGACATCTATAAAAAGGGTGCTAAAGGCTGGCCAGTGCCCGGCATGGTTGTGCCCTATGAAGAGCCATTGAATCCTGAAATTATAATAGATACTGACAAAACATCTCTTGAAGACTCGATAGCAAAAATAGAAAAAGAGATACGGGACCTATAATATCTTCAGGGGCCTGTAACCCGATGTACCCATCGAAAGTCCCTTAAGTTCGAACATGATTGACACACTGTAGTCACCAGGATATTTATTAAATTGCATATTTACGCCCCAGCATTGTCTTAAAAATTTTAAATCTATTGTTATATCCCTGATCACTTTTCCTTTGGCGTCGTACGAGATACTGCTGCTCAGATACCAGGGTTTAAAAGGATGAAGTCCAAATCCACCCCTGTAAAAGGTTATGTTCTCTTGCTTGTTATATCTCTGGCCGAACCAGACAGACGATTCAGAAATACTATAACTGAAGTCAGAATTTATGCTTTCAAGTTCACCCTGATGAACATCATAGGTTACATCGAGGCGGAGAGAAACAGGCTTCTTTATCCCGACCTCAAGTCTGAATGGCAGAAATGGCCTGTCCCCTAAATTCGTATCTAACGCCTGGGAGGCCCTTAGGATTATAAATTCTCCACTGGCGTCTAAAAGCCTGTTAATGAGGGATAACTCTACTTTGGATGTCTTTTTAAAGAGTTCTGTTGAATCAAAGACAGGTAAATCCTGAGAATCTGTGATAAGTGTATATCCGAGAGAAGGTTCTAACACATGAGTGAATGAATTATATCGTTTCAAAAACCTTGTATTGGCTACTGCACTGTATTCAATTGCCTCTCTATGGGAAAAGTCATCATCGGTCCTCTGTAAAGAGTATGCCATTTCCCGGAAACCAAGTGCCTGGGATAGAACAATATCTTTTCCGAACGTATGTAATATTCTCGGATAGATATCGAGCCTCTGACCATACACACCCTTATCTCTCCAGAAATTGGAAACCGTTGCCGTGGTAGAAAACCAGAAAGGACCAACCTTTGTAGGGTTTAAGACATATCCAAACTCTGGCAATCTTTGAGCAGCAGGTCTTACCTCCTCTTTGAGGTCAACCCAGTATTGAGATAAAAGATAAAGCCTTGAGTTAGTGAGAGGAAGAGATATCTCTCCTGTTGACTCAACAAAACGATTTGTTCGCAACTCACGATAAGGACTGTACTCTCTGTAAAAATCCTCCCTGTTCACATAGTTAATACTCAGAAAGCCCCCGATTCTGTCCTTTGACCTCTGCTCGTGAAGAGACCTTACTTCCAGGAAATTCTTTTTAAGAAGTGTGTCCTTTATATGGTAAAGCCACCATCTCCCCTTTATATTTCCAGGTTTAATATATCTGTATTCCAGACCTTCTCCAATGCCCCTCTTTGAATACGCATCCACGAGAAAAGTCGCATCCTTGTCCTCTGAAACAGCCCAGTAAAAGGGGATTCCGATGCGAATTCCTCTTGATTCACTATTATCAAAAACTGGCATCAGAAAACCTGTTTTTCTTTCACTATGAAATGGAACCGAGATATATGGGGAATAGAGCACTGGAACACCCTTTATGTTGAAAGAAACGTCCTTTGCCTTTAATTTTTCATCGACAAATAGATCAATATCATCACCCCTGAAACACCAGGCAGGAGCAGGCGGGTCACAGGTAGTAAAAGTCGCTTCAGGGGCAAAATAGTATTTTTTGCCTCTCTTCTCAATCTCTTTCCCTGAGATATGGTAGTTTTCTTTTTTGTGGAGAACTTCTGCCTCATAAAGCATGCCCGTATCTTTTTTAAGATTGAGCTGAACCTTACTTGCCTTAATTGACATCTCAGCGTCATCATATTTCACATTTTTAGAAGCTATGATTTCAGATGTCTGCTCGTTATAGTTCATCTCTTCGGATTCGATCACCATGTCTTCACTCTTAACCTTCACAGAGCCTTTTGCAACATATGTAGAAGTGTCCTCAAAGTATTCAAGGGTTTCGGAGGTTATCGTTGTCTCCTCTTCTGCAAAACAGTAATTAGTAATTAGTGAATAGAAAATAGTAAATAGTAAAAGAATAAAAATAATCCTTATAAATTTCTTGCTTTTCACTGACAACTGTTCACTATTCACTGTTCACGGTTATTCTCTCAACCTCGTAAGCACGCCTTTTTGTCCGAGAACTTCTTCTGCCTCCCCGATTGTGTAAAAAGAACCAGTAATAACAATGAGTGACGAGTGACGAGTGACGAGTGACGAGTTTTTAGCCATTTCAATCGCATCTTTTACACAAGAAGCAACTCTCACTTCAGGGAATCCTA
>DAITNM010000025.1:2918-8911 GCA_036834585.1 Thermodesulfovibrionales bacterium
ACTGCCTTTATAGCAACAGTGGCATTCTGCATCTGATGTTCACCTATAAGAGGAAGATACAAATCATGAATATCAAAAGAGTCACCGCCAAAATAGTCAAAACATATTCCTGAGGGGTCCTCTCTTTTGAGTACTGCTGAAAAATCCCTGCCATAGAGATAAACCTCTGAATTCTTTTCTTTTGCCTTAGCTTCAATAACCTCTAAAACATCCGGAGCTTGCGAGGAGATAACAACGGGTATACTATCTTTTATAATCCCCGCCTTCTCATAAGCTATTTCACTGAGTGTGTCTCCAAGATATTCCCTGTGGTCATAGTCTATGCAAGTGATCACCGATACCTCTGGCATTAGTATGTTTGTGGCATCCAGCCTTCCTCCCATACCTACTTCTATTACGGCTATATCTATTCTTTTCCTCTGGAAATAAAGAAATGCCAGTGCTGTCACTACTTCAAAAAAAGTCGGGGAGAAATCCACCACCTTGCTCCTTATTTCTTCAGTCAAACTCATGACTTCATATTCTGTTATCTCCTCACTATTCACCCTTATTCTCTCGGTGAAGCTTACCAAATGAGGTGATGTGAAAAGACCCACCTTAAGACCTGAGACCTTCAGAAGAGATGCAATAAAAGCAGAGGTTGAACCCTTTCCATTTGTGCCGGCAACGTGGACAGAGAGAAATGATTCATGGGGATTTCCAAAAATCGATACTAATCTGGTTATATTACTCAAGCCAAATTTAGTACCATGTTTCTGGAGATTATAGATATAGTTGATTGTATCGCTATAGCTCATTGGAGAAGTTCAATGAGCTTGGCGAGCATATCCCTCAGGTTTTTTCTCTCTACAACAATATCAATAAGGCCGTGACCGAGAAGGAACTCGGCTCTCTGGAAATCTTCAGGAAGGGGTTGTTTTATTGTCTGCTCAATAACTCGCGGGCCTGCAAAACCTATCAAACTCTTTGGTTCGGCAATAATTACATCACCGAGCATAACAAAACTGGCAGTAACACCTCCAAAAGTAGGATCAGATATAACAGAGATAAAAAGAATTCCATTATCCTTCAGCCTTGCTATTGCAGCAGAGACTTTTGCCATCTGCATAAGGGAAAATATCCCTTCCTGCATCCTTGCACCCCCGGAGGACGAAACTGTAATGAAAGGTTGTTTCTCCTCAAGGGAGCGTTCTGCTGCCCTCAGGATCTTTTCACCCACAACTGAACCCATGCTCCCGCCCATGAAAGAGAAGTCCATAATAACAAGACAAACAGGATAACCTTTTATGAGGGCATTCCCGGAAATCACAGCCTCTTTAAGACCGCTCCTTTTCCGGCTTTCCTCTATTCTGTCTCTATAAGAGACCGTGTCCTTAAAATCGAGAGGATCACCTGATGAAAGACCTTCATCTAACTCTGTAAAGCTTCCTTCATCAACAAGGAGTTTTAATCTCTCTCTCGCACCTATCCTGAAATGATAATTACATTTTGGACAGACCTTGAGGTTTTTATTAATCTCTTTCCTGTAAACGATCTCCTTACAACTGTCGCACTTGATCCACAGGCCTTCAGGTATCTTTACCTTCTTCTCAGCAATATCTTTTGTCTTCTTAAACCACACCATAATAAAAACTAAACAGTAATCAGTAAACGGAAATCAGTAAAACAAAAAATCTTCTTCTTAAAAGTTTCCATTAAATTATCGCCTTTCTCAGGCTTATGATATAGCTTTTAAGTTCATCAGGGGATTCATTCAGCCTTTTCACTATGGCACTACCTACTATCACACCATCAGCCACCTTTGAAACTGCTGATGCCTCCTCTGGAACAGAGACGCCAAAACCAACTGCTATTGGCTTATTAGTGTACTTCCTTATTTCAGAAATCAGTGTTTCCATAGAACCATTTAATAAAAGCCTGCTCCCTGTTATCCCTGTTATCGAGACATAGTATATAAAACCCCTCGATTCCTTTGCTACCTTCTTAATCCTGTCAGGAGTTGACGTAGGCGCAAGGAGAAATATTGTATCGAGACCCTCCCTCCTTGAAGTAACTATGAAACTTGCTGCCTCATCAGGAGGAAGGTCAGGGACGATTATACCGTCTACTCCTGCATCCTTTGCATCCCTTACAAAATTCTCCTCACCGTATTTAAACACAGGGTTGTAATAAGTCATAAGGACAATAGGTATCTGCGTGTTTTTTCTCAAGTCTTTTACAAATCCAATCACCTTTTTTAATGTAACACCTGCCTCTAATGCCCTCTCTGAGGCCCTCTGAATTGTAGGACCATCTGCAAGGGGGTCTGTAAAAGGCACACCTAATTCAACAATATCAGCTCCGCATTCCTCAAACATGAGTACCACATCCTTTGTCTTTTCCAGCGAAGGATCCCCTGCCATGATATATGGGATAAAAGCCTTCTTTCCTTTTTTCTTTAATTTTCTGAATGCCTCTTCAATCCTTAAAATCACAGCTCTATTCCCTTAATCCTTGCAACCTGCTGAACATCCTTATCACCGCGTCCTGAAAGGTTTACAATAATAATCTCATTTTTAGAAAGACCTGGTGCAAGCTTTACAACCTCTGCAAGGGCATGGGCGCTCTCCAGTGCAGGCGTGATGCCTTCTATTCTTGATAAAAGCTCAAAGGCAGACAAGGCCTCATCATCTGTTGCATAAGTGTACTGGATAAATCCTTCATCTTTTAGATAGGGGTGCTCGGGCCCGATAGATGCATAATCAAGACCTGCTGCAACAGAATGCGTTCCAAGGACATTCCCATCATCATCCTGGAGTAGATAACTCTTGCATCCCTGGAATACACCAATTGAGCCGCCTGCAAACCTTGCAGCATGTTTTCCTGTTTCTACACCTTCACCACCTGCTTCAACACCAATCATTTTGACGTTAGGCGTTAGGCGTAAGTCGTGAGACGAAAGAAAGGCATAAAAAAGTCCAATGGCATTACTCCCGCCTCCAACACAGGCAACAAGGTAATCAGGAAGTCTGCCCTCAGCTTCAAGTATCTGTTTTTTCGCCTCTTTGCCAATAATGGACTGGAACTCTCTGACCATAACAGGGAATGGATGAGGCCCGAATACAGTGCCCAGTACATAATGGGTTGTCTGGACATTCGTGGTCCAGTCACGCAGGGCCTCATTAATTGCATCTTTCAATGTCTTTGAACCAACAGGCACCTCTGTGACCTTTGCTCCAAGGAGTTTCATCCTGAATACATTCAATGCCTGCCTTTTTATATCCTCGGTTCCCATATATATTTCACACTCGAGCCCAACGAGGGCTGCTCCTGTTGCAGCTGCCACTCCGTGCTGTCCGGCGCCTGTCTCTGCAATCAGTCTTTTCTTCCCCATCCTTTTTGCAAGTAATGCCTGACCGATGGCGTTGTTTATCTTATGTGCACCTGTATGTGCAAGGTCTTCACGCTTAAGATATACCTTTGCACCTCCGAGGCGCTCTGTGAAGCGTCTGGCAAAATACAGAGGTGTTGGTCTCCCTATGTAAGTTTTCTGGAGATGGCTGAGTTCCTTTTGAAACTCTTTATCCTTTTTTGATCGAAGGAATGCATCCTCAAGCTCTTTGAGAGCAGGCATGAGGGTCTCGGGGACAAAACGCCCGCCATAAATACCGAAGTAACCTCTTTTGTCAGGCAATCCGTTTATATAATCCTCCTCATCTCAGGAAAATTATTATAGCCCATTTTTTGTTGTTAGTGGAGAGCAGCTTGAGTCCTTTAAAACTCAGGCCTTTTTTCTGTCGAGTATCTCCTGTTCAATGTACTCGGAGATGCTTGTTTTATCTCTCTTTAATGAGATCAATCTTTCCGCACATCTCAGGGCCCTCTTATAGCCTTCGATCCGGACATCCTCAACAATGCCCCAGTCTCCTGACTTAACAAAATCTTCAACAGCATCTTTTATCTCTGGAAAGAGAAGTTTTTGGTAACCTCCGAGGAATACGGTGTAAAAACCGAGGGAACCTTCTTTCTTTTTTTCGATAATATGCTTAATCATACCCTTTTCAGAAGTGTCTGACAGCAGGTCTTTTACGCTGCGGACAAAAAGCTCGGCTTTGCGGCTGGAAAAATCAATAAGCAGGTCCTCCCATTCATCTCCAAGTTTTTCCCCCTCGAAAGCCTCACCAATCTCATGATGAATGTAAGTCTCTACTTCAGAAAGCGCAACGAGGGATATCCTTCTGTATGTATCCTCTGATGGCTCATCTTCAGGTGTTAGTCCATATTTTGAAAAGGCGAATGCAAGTGAGCTTTTCGAACTTTTTGCTTTAAGCTCTTCGAACTTCTCCCATAGGAGATGCCTCGTTGCATCCATCCTCGCAAAGATAATCCCGTTCTGAAACATTGCAGGAGAATAGGATAGGTCTCTAACATATTCGCTGCCGGCAATGTAAACAATGTGGCCCTCCATGTTTCTCTTGTATAGCAGGTCTGCAAGGAAAAAGGAAGGCTTCATATATACTCCGTAACCCGCACCATAAATAAGCCGCTCTTTTTCTAATACCGCATTTATTTCTTCTAAATCAAAAAGGCCATAGGCATTGTCTCCTATCATTATATTTTCAAAGTCTTCATCTTCGAGTTTCTTCCACAGGTCTTCCCTTTCTGATAACCAATCAGAAATCTCCTCTTGCTGGAACTTTTCCCAGGGCCTCATAACCCTTTCAAAACGATAGAGGTCCCTGAGTCTGAGCAAAAGACCGCACATGGAATAAAACCCCCAGTATTTTGCATCAGAGATATTGCAGTTTCTCTTTACATGAGAAATGAGATTCTTTAAATTTACCAATTTATCCTCTAAAAATATTCTATCAGAAGAAAAAGGGAATTGCAGAAAACAATTATAGTGATATATTTTAGAATATGAAAAAAATTAAGCTTCTCCTTGAGTATGATGGCACAGCTTACAAGGGATGGCAGATACAGAAGAAAGGACTAACTATCCAGGAGGTAATTGAAAACACAATACAAGGAATAACGGGGATGCACACAAGAGTTATTTCTGCAAGCAGAACAGATGCAGGTGCGCATGCCTTAGGCCAGGTAGTCACATTCAGGACAGAATCGCGGCTTGACCCTGAGACAATTAAGAGGGCATTGAATGCCCTTCTTATAGGAGACATCAGGGTTGTTGATGCCTCAGAAGTTGATGATTCCTTCAATCCCAGATACGACGCAAAGAGGAAAAGTTATTTCTATATCATTTCAAATCAGAGAGATTCTTCTGCATTTCTATACAGATACACGTGGTTAGTGCAGTACCCTCTCAAACTTCCGGACATGAAGAAAGCAGCAAGGGCCCTTATTGGCAAACACGACTTTTCCTCTTTTAGAGGCACAGGGAGCAGCACAGAGAATAATATCAGAAAAATATTTTCTTTAAGAATAGAGAAGCTTGAAGAAATTGATTTTATGACTGCAAACATAAAAGGTAAATTTTTGAAGATAAGGATAAATGCAGACGGCTTTCTCAGACATATGGTCAGAAATATTGTTGGGACTCTTGTTGAGATAGGAAGAGGAAGGATACCTGTTTCACATATGGAAGAGATTTTGAAATCCTGCAACAGAAGGCTTGCCGGCCCTACAGCCCCGGCAAATGGCCTTTTTCTGGAGAGGATTGTCTACTGAACAATGAACTCTTCTAAAAAAGTAGCCGATAGTATTCTGAATGTGCTCTTTTTAAACACATCATTTTCCGGCCGGGAGTGTAAAATAAAACGTTGACCCTTCATTCTCCCTTCCCTCAGCCCATACCTTGCCACCATGTTGGTTAATGATACGTTTCACGATAGCTAAACCAATGCCCATCCCTTCAAATTCCTCTCCGTTATGCAACCGCTGGAAAGCACCAAAGAGTTTATCTATATACTGCATATCAAAACCAATACCATTATCCCTGACATAATAAACATTCCCTGAATCCTTAGCATATCCGCCAACTTCAATCATTGCAG
>DAITNM010000026.1:0-419 GCA_036834585.1 Thermodesulfovibrionales bacterium
TGTGCTTGTAACTCTGTTTAATTTTGCAAACAATTTACATGCCGAACAGTATTGGGTCAGCAACCATTTAAAGATGGATTATACCCCCAACGGCAAATAACATGCTAAAATAACATAAGAGGTAACCTTGAAGAAAATAAAGTATTACCTTGATACAACAATATTTAACTTTGTATTTGCTGAAGGTGATACAGAAAAAAAGAATATCACTCTGAAGCTTTTTAAAGACCTGCCTATAATAGCTGAGGGTATATATATTTCGGATGAAGTAATCAGAGAGATTAGCAGAGCACCAGAACCACGTAGATCCCAGTTAGAAGATTTATTAAGAAAAACACAGCCTTTTTTGCTGGAAATAGGTTTAGAAGCTGAAGAATTAGCTGAACGCTATATAAAGGAAGGAATTATTCCAGAGAAAT
>DAITNM010000026.1:446-8799 GCA_036834585.1 Thermodesulfovibrionales bacterium
ATTAATGGGACTAAACCACTGACATTGTAAGTGGGAAGTTAGAAAATAGGGTCAGCAACCATTTAAAGATGGATTATACCCCAACGGCAGATGACATGCTAAAATAACACAAGAGGTAACCTTGAAGAAAATAAATATGTTCACCAGAGGAGGTGGTTGAATAATGGGAAGGCTTAAAGGGTTAGACGAAATTCACGAGATAATGGAGAAGATTTATGAAGAGGAAAAGGGGTTGAGTGCTGAGCAAAGAGTGGAAAAAATTAGACAAGAATCTGATAAATTTATGGTAGAGCGTAGACTAAATTTAAAACGAGTCAAACCTAAAGAACTAAGGCATTTTACCGTATAATGCCCTCAATACAAGATATCAGAGTGCTTGTCTACAATCCGTAGAGTGGTTAATACCCAAAAGGCCATGCCTTCTCAGATTCGGGTGTATCTTAAAAGGTAAGGTATGTTAAAATTAATCAACGGAGGTGGATTTATGACAACTGCATCCATAAAAGATAATCTTATCGCCCAAATTGATAAGCTTCCTTATGACCTCCAACTCCGTGTTCTTGATTTTGTAAAGGCTCTTATATCTAAAGGGGTTGAGGGTAAAAGTCTTCTGCGATTTGAAGGAACAATTCCTGCCGATGATTTACAGCTTATGTCTAAAGCCATAGAGGAAGGCTGTGAGAAGATAGACATCAGTGAATGGTAAATACCTCCTTGATACAAATATAATCATTGCTCTATTTGCTGAAGACCCAAAAGTTCATAAGCATCTTTCAAATGCCTCTGAAGTATTCATTCCATGCACTGTTTTAGGAGAATTGTATTTCGGTGCTCATAAATCAGTAAAGATCCAAGAAAATCTTAATCGGATAGATGAATTTGCTCTAAATAATACTGTGCTTCCTTGTGATACAGAAACGGCTAAAACGTATGGAGATTTAAAGAACCGCTTAAAGGAAAAAGGTCAACCTCTTCCAGAAAATGATATATGGATCGCTGCAATTGCGCTACAGTATGACCTTACATTGGTTACTAAAGATCTACATTTCGGATCAATTGAAAACTTAAAAATTAAAATGTGGTAAAAACAATCTGCCCGCAACGGACAGATAACATACACAAAAGACTGACGTGCAAACCCTGTTGGGCTTCTCCTGCACCAAGAACGATATGCGGTCATCTAAGCCCGAGACGCCACGTTATCTGTCACTATTTTCCATAATCTGCTATTATGTAATATGCCGAAGATAGGGGTTATCGGAGGGAGCGGCCTTTATGATATACCAGGTCTAACTATCAGAGAAAACAGGAAGATAACAACCCCTTTTGGGGCCCCTTCTGATGCCTATATGATTGGTGAATTTTCTGATAAAGAGATTATATTTCTCCCAAGGCATGGCTCGAAACACCAAATACCTCCACATAAAATAAACTACAGGGCGAATATATGGGGATTCAAAAGTCTTGGTGCAGAAAGGATTTTATCTGTTAGTGCTGTCGGCGGCATAACACCTGAATTGAAACCAGGGATATTCATAGTTCCTGATCAGGTTATAGATATGACCAAAAGCAGGGTATCTACATTCTATGATGGAAATGAAATTGTACATATAGACTTTACAGAACCCTATTGCCCTGAGTTAAGAAAAGCTCTTTTGCAAGCAGGCAAAAAGTCAGGTGTAGAGTCAAAAAAGTCGGGGACATATGTATGTGTGGATGGTCCGAGGTTGGAGAGCAAGGCAGAGATAAAAATTTTTTTGAACATGGGCATTGATGTAGTAGGGATGACAGCGATGCCTGAGGCGTCTTTGGCAAGAGAAGCAGAGCTATGTCTTGCCAATATTGCCATTGTTACAAATTACGCTGCAGGGATTACAGGAAAGAAACTGACAACAACAGAAGTTATAGAAGTGATGAAGGGGGCTACAAAACAGGTGGAAAGTCTTCTGATGGAAACTTTCCATCTTATACCTGGCGATAGAAGATGCGCCTGTAAGGATGCCCTTAAAGATGCGAGGATGTAACGGATGGAAACTATTCTTGTTGTGGAAGACAAAGAATCAATGGCAAGGATGCTCAAGGATGCCCTTGAGTCAGAAGGCTATAGAGTAATCTCTGCTGGAGACGGCACAGAAGGTGTACGGTATCTCAAGGAAAACAGGATAGACCTTGTAATAACAGATCTTAAACTACCTGAAAAAGATGGGATAGAGATACTCAAGGCCTCAAAGGAAGAAAATCAGTTCAGGTCTGTTATTGTTATGACAGCTTTTGGCTCGATTGAGACAGCCGTCGCAGCAATGAAAGAAGGTGCCTTTGACTTTATCACAAAACCTTTTGATATAGACCATCTACTCATGCTTATAAAACGGGCACTTGAGACACGGAGACTTCTTACAGAGAACATACTTTTAAAAGAGGAGTTTGCGTCAAAACTGAAATTCCCGAGAATTATTGGAAAAAGTGAAAAGATAACAGCAGTCGCACAGATGACGCAGAAGGTTGCCCCTACAAAGACAACAGTGCTCCTCCTTGGGGAAAGTGGCACAGGGAAAGAGCTTTTTGCAAGAGCGATACACAATCTGAGCAAAAGGCTGGACTATCCCTTTGTGCCAATTAATTGTGCAGCAATACCAAAGGACCTTCTCGAGTCTGAACTTTTCGGCCATGAAAAAGGTTCTTTTACAGGAGCAGAAGCAAAGAAGATTGGTAAGTTTGAACTTGCAGATAAAGGGACTATATTCCTCGATGAGGTCGGCGATATGGATTTTATTCTCCAGTCAAAGCTACTAAGAGCTATCGAGGAGGCAGAGATAGAAAGAGTTGGAGGTATCAGGCCCATTAAAGTGGATGTGAGAATTATTGCTGCAAGCAATAAAGATCTTGAAAAGGCTGTTGAGGACAAAACTTTCAGAGAAGACCTTTATTACAGGTTGAATGTATTTCCAATCAGGATACCCCCTTTAAAGGAGAGAAAAGAAGACATTCCTTTACTTGTCGAATATTTCATTAATAAGTACTGCCGAGAGATAAAAACCCCTTTGAAGAATATTTCAAGAGATGCCCTCGATATCCTTATGAACTATCACTGGAAGGGTAATGTGAGGGAGCTGGAAAACACTATAGAGAGAGCCATTATCCTCTGCGATGGAGATACGATAATACCTGACTATATCATTATTTCACACCGGGTTATCCCAGAATCAATGAAATCATTACAAATGCAAGGAACTCTTGAAGATGTTGCAAAGAGGGCTTTGAGAATTGCAGAGACTCAGCGCATTGTTGAAGTTCTCAAGGAGACAAAAGGGAATAAAAGTAAGGCAGCAGAAATACTCTGCGTAAGCTACAAAACACTCTACACAAAGATTAAAGAATACGGTATTGAATATTGACAGTATAATTCTTGTGGAATTATCATAAGAATGGTATTGATTAACGAGAGAAATAACCAATAACCAAATTACAATAACCAAATAATAACCAATGATTCAATTACCAATAACCAAGCCCGATACACATTAAATGAAATTGTTAGAAATAAGTAAGAACGTAAATAGTTTGGTTATTGGCATTTGGTAATTGGAGCTTATTTGGAATTTGATTATTGGTGATTGGTTATTTGATCATATAGTTGACTGGAAATAAAGGGATAATGTATCTGGAGGACTTTCATGTCAGGACATTCTAAGTGGGCACAGATAAAACACAAGAAAGCAGTTGTTGATGCGAAAAGAGGAAAGATTTTCTCCAAGATTGCTAAGGAGATAACAGTTGCTGCGAGGCTCGGTGGTGGAGATCCTGATGGAAACCCGAGACTGAGGACAGTACTGGAGAACGCAAGAGAGGTTAATATGCCCGGTGAGAATATCAAGAGGGCGATCATGAAAGGTACAGGCGAGTTGCCTGGCGTGTCCTACGAGGAATCTATATATGAGGGATATGGTCCTGGTGGTACCGCGATACTTTTGGAAGTTCTAACTGATAACAAAAATAGGACGGTTCCAGAAATAAGACATATCATGACCAAAAATGGCGGAAATTTAGGTGAAGCAGGTTGTGTAGCCTGGATGTTTGAGAAGAAGGGATACATCCTTGTTGAAAAAACAAAAATTGACGAAGATTCATTGATGTCAGCAGCCCTTGAGGCAGGTGCCGAGGATATGAAGAATGACCCTGGAGAAGACAGCTATGAGATTATTACTGCCCCTGAGGATGTAAACAAAGTAAAGGCAGCTCTTGAAGCAGCAGGGATTCCTGTGTCCCTCGCAGAGATAACAATGCTACCTAAGAGTTATGTTGCCCTCGATGGAAAGTCTGCTGAGCAGATAATCAGGTTGGTTGATGCCCTTGAAGACCATGAGGATATCCAGAACGTATATACAAACTTTGATATCCCTGATGAGGTGATGGCTAAGGTTGGCAAGTAAGAGAGCCTTTTCTATCCGCGCTACCTTTAAAAGGAGATTCTTTGCAGGCCTCCTTGTATTAATTCCTATAATCTTTACCCTCCTTATCATTATATGGTTCTTTAAATTTGTTGATGGCCTCCTCGGGACGTTCTATGACAATATTCTCAATTACCACATCCCTGGCCTTGGTTTTATCTCGGCCATAGTCCTCATATTTATTGTTGGTGTTATTTCCGCAAATGTCTTTGGAAAAAAGGTCATAGAGTTTTTTGAAAAAATCATGCTCAAGATACCGGTATATAAGAGTATTTATACAGCCGTGAAACAGCTCGTTGATGCCTTTTCACCTGATAGCAAAGGGTCTTCTTTCAAGAGATTCGTCATTGTCGAATATCCGAGACCGGGTGTTTACTCCTTCGGCTTTCTTACAAAGGAATATACTATTAAGACAGGCAAAGATGGGAACGAACAATCCCTGAGGGCTGTTTACATTCCGACAAACCATCTTTACTTTGGTGAGATAGCCCTTTTTGGAGAAAAGGACGTGTTTTACACTGATATCCCAATAGAAGAAGGTATAAAAATCATTCTCTCCGGTGGTATTGCAGCGCCTGAGAGAATTTCCGAGGCAAAGTAATGAAATTAGCCGGCGTCATTCTGGCTGGAGGACTTGGAAAAAGGATAAATTCATCCCTGCCAAAAGTTCTCCACACGATTCATGGAACCCCAATGCTTCAATATGTACTCAACACCCTTTATGGACTTAAACCACAGAAGGTTATTGTTGTTGTAGGTAAACATTTAAAAGAGATCAGGAAGTCGATAAAGGAAGAAAGGTCAATTACCTTTGCAAAACAGGAAGAGTCAAAGGGGACAGCAAATGCGCTTCTGAAGGCATGGCCAACCCTGAAGGGTTTTAAAGGTACAGTTATTGTTGTCAATGGAGATACTCCACTTATTATTCTGGGCACCCTGAAGAAACTTTTAACGCTCCATAAAAAAAGAGGAAATATGGTATCTCTCCTGTCCTTTATCGCAAAAGAGCCTGGTTCTTATGGCAGAGTTATAAGGAATAAGGAAAATAAAGTAATGTCAATTATTGAGAACAGGGATGCAACAGATTTCCAGAAGGAAATCAAGGAGGTAAACAGCGGTATCTACGCTATTGAGCCTGAAGCCTTTCACATTCTGAAGGAGATAAAGCTCAATAAATCAAAGGGTGAATATTACCTGACTGACATTATCGGAATTGCAAAAAATAAGGGGATGAAAGTCGATGCCCTTTGCATCGGCTCCGAGGATGAGTTAATGGGGGTGAATACCAGGCAGGAACTTGAAAGGGTCAGACAGTTAATGAAGGACAGGATTATCAAAAGGTGGATAGTCAGGGGTGTGAACTTTATGGATACCTCTTCAGTATTTATATCTCCTGATACAAGGATAGGCAGAGGCACCTTTATCTACCCGAATGTCTATCTTGAGGGTAACACAAAGATAGGGAGAGGATGCACTATTTATCCCAGCGTCCGGATCCATAATAGCATGATAGGAGACGGGGCAGTTATTAAAGATTCAACATTGATCGAGGAGTCTGTTGTAAAAAGCCAAGCCTCTGTTGGACCATTCGCTCGCCTTCGACCTGGTTCCATAATCGGGAAAGGAGCAAGGATTGGTAACTTTGTGGAGGTAAAAAAATCAGTGATAGGCTCAGGGACAAAGGCAGGCCATCTTACATATCTCGGTGATTCAAAGATAGGGAATAATGTCAATGTAGGCGCAGGGACAATAACATGCAACTACGATGGATATAAAAAACATGTTACTCTTGTCGAAGATGATGTCTTTATAGGGAGTGACTCTCAGCTTATTGCTCCTGTAAAAATTGGCAAAGGTGCATACATAGGAGCAGGCTCCACTATTACAAAAGATGTCCCTTCAATGGCCCTTGCCTTGAGCAGGGTAGAGCAGATGAGTATTAAAGACTGGGTGAGAAAAAGGAAGTTCAAAGTTCAAAGTTCAAAGTTCAAAGTGAAAGGAGCAAAGAGCGAAGGGCTAAGAGCAAAGAGCAGAAAGTGAGAACTCTATGCTATATGCTCTTTGCTAATTGCTGTTAAGTATGTGCGGGATAATCGGATATATAGGAAAAAAGAATGCAGTTTCAGTGATACTGGAAGGCCTGAAGCGTCTTGAATACAGAGGATATGATTCTGCAGGGGTTGCTTTTTTCTCAGATAAAGGTATTGAGGTTAGAAGGTGTACCGGCAAGATAAAAGAGCTGGCTTCTATACTGGAGACTGAAAGTCCCTCCAGTACTACTGCGATAGGACATACAAGATGGGCTACCCATGGGAAGCCTTCAGATGAAAATGCTCACCCGCACAGGTCAAAAAGTATTGTTTTAGTACATAACGGAATAATAGAGAATTACCTTGACCTCAAAGAAAAACTTATTGAAAAGGGGTATGAGTTTAAGTCAGAGACAGACACCGAGGTTCTCTGCCACCTTATTGAGGAATATGTAAAAAGATACCCCTTTGAAGACGCTGTAAGAGAGGCCCTTAAGGAGGTCAAGGGTGCCTATGCCCTCGTTATAATCAAGGAGGATGAACCTGGTAAAATCATAGGTGCAAGGAAGGACAGTCCTCTTGTTGTAGGGTTAGGAGATGGGGAGTTATTTCTTGCTTCAGATGTACCAGCGTTTCTCAATTATTCACGAGATGTAGTATTTATTGATGATGGCGAGATGGTTATCCTGAGTGATAAAGGCCTTGTTATTAAAGGACCTGATGGTAGTCCTGTGCAGAGAGAAGTCAAATCTGTGCCGTGGAGCCTTTCGATGGCAGAGAAGGGTGGTTACAGACATTTTATGCTCAAAGAGATATATGAACAACCGAGGGCTATAGGAGATACATTAAGGAACAGATTTAATCCTGAACTGGGAGAAGTGAATCTTGATGAATTCGGGTTAAGCATTAACGAGATGAAAGAGATCGAGAGGATTTTTATTGTTGCCTGCGGCACTTCCTATCATGCAGCCCTTATAGGCAAGTATATGATAGAAGGGCTTGCAAGGATTACAACCGAGGCTGATATTGCATCAGAGTTTCGCTACAGAAGACCTCTTGTAAAACCAGGTGACCTCGCTATAGCAATAACTCAATCTGGAGAAACTGCTGATACCCTTGCTGCCTTAAGGGAAGCAAGGAAACTTGGCGCAAGGACATTAACCATATGCAATGTTGTCGGTAGCACATCTTCAAGGGAGGCTGATGCTGTATTTTATACACATTCGGGTCCTGAAATAGGAGTTGCTTCGACAAAGGCGTTTACAACACAGATTGTTGCACTCTACCTTTTTGCTATTTGCTTGGGAAAGGCAAAAGGTGCGGTCTCGAATGACCTTTCAAGGGAATTATTAAAAGAACTTCTCATGCTTCCCGGACAGGTGGAGGCTGCATTATCTATAAATGAAAAAGTAGGCGATATAGCAAAGGATTTTTTTAAGGCAAAGGGGTTTCTTTATCTTGGAAGAGGCATCAACTATCCCATTGCTCTTGAGGGAGCATTAAAGCTCAAGGAAATATCATACATCCATGCAGAGGGTTATCCTGCTGGTGAAATGAAGCACGGGCCAATAGCACTGATAGAGGAAGAACTGCCTGTTATTGTTCTTGCACCAACGGATAACCTCCATCAGAAGATACTCTCTAATGTCCAGGAGGTGAAGAGCAGGGGAGGAATAGTGATAGCAGTTACGGATGATTCTCATAGCGAGATTTTCAAGATCTCAGATAAATGCATACTTGTGCCACGTACAAATCCCTATCTGACGCCTGTGATAATGGCTATCCCGGTACAGCTTCTTGCTTATCACGTTGGTGTGTTAAGAGGGTGCGATGTAGACCAGCCAAGGAATCTTGCAAAAAGCGTTACAGTGGAAT
>DAITNM010000027.1:0-8779 GCA_036834585.1 Thermodesulfovibrionales bacterium
GGGAAATCGCTCCCGAAAAGAAGTTTATCAGAACCATATTTTCTTAAAAACATCTTTATCTCGTATGAAGAGGCAAGAGAAGAATCAGCATATACCGTTTCTTTTTTCCATATCCCTGAGGCATCAAGTACAGAAAATCCGCCATTAAGCCATCCAAGGTGAGGAATAATAACTATGGCTTCATGGGCTAAATTTTCAATAAAGTTAAGGGTATTGGAGTAACTCTCCTCAAACACAATAGGGAGATTAAGCTCGACAATCCTTTCTATTAATTGCTGGCACCTTTTATCTGTGTAATTGTAGACTGGCTCTCCTTCATGACGGTGCCATTTGACTCCCTTGTATCCAAGAGAAAGCTCATCACAATCAAAGTCATTCCAGACAAAGAGGTAAGGAAAGATCCCTTGGTTTGCCCGTGCAATTTCAAGGAGATACTGGTTAGCCTCCTTCCTTCTCAGTTGCCATTCTTGAGTATCCTGGAAGTCAAGATCATATCGGTCATAGACTTCTTCTACTGGTGCAAAAAGGCAAGCCCCTTCAATGTCTGCCTTTTTGAGAAAAGGAATGATTGTTTCGTAAGTGAGTCCTTTCCCGCAGTGAATATGGCTATCAATAATCATTGTTCTATAACTGTTCATGGGTTTTAGAAATTGTTCCACGTGGAACAATTTCTAAAAACTTTATCCTGTAACCTCTTTAAGCCACTTGAGGTAGTCTTTGGAGCCCTGGATTATTGGGAGTGCAATTATCTCGGGGACTTTGTAGCTGTGGAGTTTTTTTACCTTTTTCATGAGGGAATCAAAGAGGGTCTTCCGGGTCTTTATAATCATGAGGACTTCCTTCTCATCCTCTATTTTCCCCTGCCAGCTATAGATGGAACGTATGTCTTTGATTATGTTTGCGCAACCCGCAAGTCTGGTTTCTACAAGTGCTTTAGCGATCTTGGCAGCTTCATCCTCATTTGAGGCAGTTATGAAAACGACTATTTCATCCACAATACACCTTCCCATCTCATAGTAGAGACAAGCGGATACGCAAGGTCTACGACTCGTAGAGTAGAATGGGCAGTGTGGTCTCTGATGCCAGTTAATTTACGACCTTGAAGACAAGATCGTGTTCTCTAACCTCGCCGTTTACTCTTACCCCTATGCTTTGCCCCCGTTCTGCTTTCTGAACATCCTGGTGTTCTATCTGTATAGAATCAACTTTTTGAGTAAGATCAGTATGATGTCCGCTGATATGAATAGTGTCTCCAACCTGCAGGGGCTCTGAAAGGTCCACAATTGCCACACCTATCTTCTTATAAATGTGAGATATGGTGCCAACCCTTACTTCCATGGAATAATATTACCGAAATCAAAGAAATATTCAAGTCTTTTTTGACAACTTCACGTAATATTCAAACTCAAGTAATCTTCTTTTAATATCAAACCCTGATGAGTATCCTCCAATTGAACCATCAGATTCGATAATGCGGTGACATGGAAAGACAATAGGTATCGGATTTCTGCTGAGTGCCTGGCCAACCGCCCTACAGGCAGAAGGCTTTCCAAGCTTTTCTGCAAGCCATCTGTATGTTCTCGTCTCTCCGTAGGGTACCTCTTTTAGGGCAAACCAGACCTTTCTATAGAATTCTGTGCCTTTTGTAAATACTGTTTTCTGTGTAAATTCCTCCCTGCCATTCTCAAAGTATTCCTTGAGCTCTTTCTTAATCAGAGGGGGCAATTCGTCTTTCCTCACTATCTCAGGAGGTTTTTTAAAAGAAATTTCGCTGAGGATTTTGCCAGTAAATATGAGATATAACGTCCCGATAGGGCTTTCAAAAGTATCATAAAAAGACTGTGGCTTGCTTGACCTCTTTTCTTTCATTCTATCTTTTACTACCCCTTGATAAAGAAGGCCTTACAAGCATTTGCAGTAGATTCCCCTTTGATAAATCCAGGAAGAATATCCAATATCCATTCCTTCTTTCCTTTCGGAAAAAATTCTGGAAGAGGAGAAAGCAGTTCTTAGAGCCCGCTCAATCTCACTCCTGCATAGAAACAGCAGCTTTCACTATTTAAGTCATTTATGAAGGCTCTTTCTATGCCGTCCTCGAACAACACCCTTACAAGGCATAAACCACCCGGAAGGCTTGAATGTTTTTCCTCAACAACCTCTCCATCTCCCCATCCACTATATCGCGCGTGCCTGACAATATCACCCACTTTTAGATAGAGTCTCGGCCTCATGATTCAACCCCTGTTTTGAAGTTTCAAGTCTTCTGAGAAAACAGATTACACAATATTTTATCTAACGTAGTAACCATAAATAGTATAAATAAAATGGCCCTCGATTGTATAGGCCTCCATACCCCATTCATCTGGAATAGGCCAGAATGGTTCAGCTTCCTTTAATGCTCTCAAAGCAGCATCATCAAGACTTTTGTGCCCTGATGTCCTCACAAGTTCTGCTACTCCCAAACTTCCATTTTTCTTTATGGTGAATTTAATAACAAGGTCTCCGTAGATTCCCCTTGTTGCTGCATCAGGAGGATAAATCCAGATGCTTTCTATTCTCTCCTTCAGTCTTCTCAAATAGGCCAGATAACGCAGTTCCTTTACGTTAAACGAAAAAGTCCTTCTTTCCTTTTCTTCTTTTTTAATTTCTCTCTTCGCAATATCTCCAATGATATTACTGTCGAAGAGTTTTTCTTTCAAAGAAGGCATCGGCACATCAGGCTTCTGAGTGTTTCCTTTAGTTTCCGGTATGCTTTCTTTTCCCTGACCTGAATGTGCAGGAGGTGAGGGTAACTGAGAATAGGAAGGCCCTTGTTCAGGGGAACTCTGTGTGTCTGTCTTTCCAAGGGGTTTGGAAATAGAAATTCCTGGTTTGACATGGAGTTTGGAAGTAGCATTTCCCGGCTTAGAGGGCAGAACGGGTTTTATTTTTGGTATCGCGGGAATACGAGGTGCAGGCGCTAAAAACTCTTCAGGAGATACAATCTTAGCAAAAAATTCCTCTCCTCTTTTATTCTTAACAGGCGATACAAGGGAAAGTGCAAGGATAAAGAACGTTATGTGGAAGGCTATGGAATAGGCAAAAAATCTCCTTAGGGTCAACATAAGAATTTCCGGAAGATCTTTAAATAGCTCTGGATGTTTTCTTCGCCACTGTCTTTCCTCAACCAGAGCCTCATAGATGCCTCCTGAACCTCAGGCCTTTTGTGAAAAGCAACAAATTTCTCGGCAGAGAGGTCATTCTTGTAAAAATATTTTCTCAGTTTATCCATAAGGTAAAATCTCTTCTGAAGTGCTGCCTCCCATATCTTTTTATAATTGGAGGCCTTCCCTTCGATGATGGCTCTGGCAGCAAATTCTCCGGCCTTCATTGCATAGTAGATACCTTCATAGATAAGGGGCATCACCTGCCCTGCCGAATCTCCTATGAATATAACCTTATCTTTATTATATAAGTCCCCTTTCCATATTGGAATCTTGTATATTCTCCTTATGCCTTCCTGGGTTATACCACGTTTATCCTTGAATCTCTTTAATAAGGCAATTGTCTTTCCAGGCTCGGAACTTCCCGTACCTGCAGAAACTCCTTCTGTTGCAGGAAAAACCCATGAATAAGAACCGGGCGCATGGGATGAACCAAACCAGAACTCACAGAAGTCTGTCTTTATTCCTCCTATCTTCTCGGACACTGTAATAAAAGATTTATATGGTTTTATGCCCAAAGCTGCCCTGACCCTTGAGTTCACGCCGTCAGCAGCAACAACATATTCTGCACATATCTCGGTCTTTTCCCCTTTAACATTGGCCACAATCTGGTATTCTTTTTTCCCGGTGATTAAGCCAGTGAATTCACCTTCCACTATTTCTGCACCCCGTTTTTCTGCTTCAGCCCTCAGGGCACTGTCAAATTTCCCTCTCTCTACCATTGCGAGGCTTCCTTCCCCCAATTCTATATCGAGCCTCTCACCCATTGGTGAGACTATGCGAATGCACTTAACTTCTCTTTCTATCACTGTCTTAGGAATGCGAAGCTCTTCGAAAGCACTGAAGGGAACACCGCCACCACAGGGTTTTTTAAAAGAGAGATTTCTTTCAAGCAGTATGACCTCAACACCACATTCTGCAAGAGACCTTGCTACAATGGCGCCAGCAGGTCCACCACCGACGACGAGAATCTTGGTTTTGAGTTTCACCTTAAACTGAGTGACATGTAAGGAGTAATGAGTTTCTAATTAATAATTCTGTTTTATCTCGTAACTCGTCACTCATTACTCCTTACTGTTTGAATCCTGGCGGGAATGGACAGTGTATCTTTGCTCTCTTTGCTGAGCTCGTGCCATTAGAAGAAACTCCGTTAAGGAAATAAGCTGATATCTTGAAAAAGAACTCATCAACAGAGCCTGATATTGTACCATCTCTGTTTTCACCCCATGGCATGGTTTTCTGATTATTGTTTATTGCGACTATCAGGTATACACGGCCGAGGAGCATCTCTTTTATATCCTCAGGGCTCGGTATAGGAAGACCCTTTGTTGGGCCGAACTGGGTATGGGAATGAAAATCTCCTACTATCTGTAACTTATCCAACCTCGCGAGTATTGGCTCTATCTTTTTATGATTCTTTCTGTTATAAATAACACCTTTATGCTTCCTGTTAGCAGTCTGGACAGTAAATGCATGTTCCACTATGAAACGGTCTTCAAGATTGTATCCTAAGAGAAAGCCGAGACACTCCTTTTTATATACTTCTGCAGAACTTAGCAGAAGGTCAATAAAGGCATTTTCTGAGATATATACACGCAATAGTTTTTTTACCCCTTATACATTGGCATTCTTACCGTTAGGACTGGGCAAGGTGCAAATCTTACGACCTGTGCAGCCGTGCTTCCGAAGAGTATTCTCCCAACACCCTTCCTGCCATGTGTTCCCATAACTATAATGTCTACTTTGTTTTCTTTTGCAAATTTTACTATTGCTTCATGAGGAACACCCATAAGCACACTGCGTTCAATGCCTTTGAGACTTCTCAGCTCCTCGAGACCAAATCGTTCAATCTCTTTTTGAGCTCCCTTTTCCAGATCTTTATACATCTCATCTATAGACACATGAGGCACATACCAACCTGCTGCCTTAACCACATCATAAATAACATGAACAATATATAGCTTTGCACTATAACGCTTTGCCATATCCATGGCATATTCCAGTGCGATTGATGATCCCTCTGAAAAATCTGTCGGAAAAAGAATCCTTTTAATGTCCATTATCACACCTCCCTTAGATATTTTGCCGCCTTTTCCGGCGATGTAGTCTGTATAAATAGGCCTGAACCCCATTCAAACCCGCTTTTTCTTTCAAGCCTCGGAATTATCTCGAGATGCCAGTGATAGTCATCACAAAGTGTATGCCATTGATTCCTCCTTGGTACCCTGTTTGGAGCAGTATGCAAAAAATAATTAAAAGGTGGTTCCATTTCAAAGACAACCTTCAATCTTTGCAGCATGCTCATGAGGGCAAATCCCATATCTTCGACCTCTTCATTTGAGATTGCATGAAAGTCACAACTATGTTTCTTGGGGATTATCCAGGACTCAAAAGGGAATGAAGACGCATAGGGACAAAAACATAAAAAATTTCTTGTCTCGAGGATAACCCGCTCTCCAACCCTTAATTCTTCCCTTATGATATCGCAGAATATGCATCTTTCTTTATAGTCATAATACTGCTTCGCGTTGTCGAGTTCGTCTTTAATATTTTTTGGTATTATCGGAGTTGCCATTAAAAAAGATACTGGATGGGAGAAGTTCTCCTGCCAGGGATCCAACCAAGAATTTTTGAATATAAATATATATCTCAATCTCAAATCCCTAATAAGATCAGTAATGCGGTCTCTGTAGAGCTTTATTACCTTTACCATCTGCTCAAGGCCCATATCTTCAGGTTTTGTATTATGATCAGGAGATTCGATGAGGATCTCGTTTGCGCCGACGCTATTCATTTTATCATAAATTCCTGCTGCTCTTCTATCAAGATTTCCCTCTACCTGAAAGATGGGTTTAAAGCTCGGTATAGCCCTTACCCACCATCCAGGGGTATTGGGCATTGTCCCAGTCCTCCTGATAGACGCTACCTCTTTAGGAGTCTCTTTTTCCTTTCCAGTGCATAGAACACAAGCAGTTTCACCCGAGCTTTTCACAGGGGGCAATAAGTACTCTAATGGCCTTTTAGATTCTGACAGAACCTCTATCCACCTGCCATGCAAGAGGTTCTTCCTCAGCTCATTCACTCCTGTTCCTCATATAGATTATTTTTAAACCCTCAAGTGTAAGATTTGGCCTCAGGTCATGTCCCCTTTTTAAAAATTTTGAAATTATGTAACTAAATCCGCCTGTTACAACAACCTTCAGCCCAAAGCCAACCTCTTTTTCTATCTCCTCAAGGAGCCTTTCTACAGCACCTGCAGTACCATAAAAGAGGCCTGACTGAATGCACCCGGATGTATCAGTGCCAAGAGCTGATTTAGGTGGTCTCAAAACAACCTCTGACAATTTCGACGTTCCTTTTGCAAGAGACTCATTCATCAAGCCAACCCCTGGCAATATTGCGCCTCCAATAAAATGAGCATCTTTCCCAATAACGCTAATCGTTGTAGCAGTGCCAAAATCCACAGCTGCCACAGTCTCCTTATAAAGCTCGTATGAAGCTACAGAATTTGCTATCCTATCCGAACCGAGTTCTTCCGGTTTAGAAATGTCAAAAACGAGCCCTGTCTTTACTTCAGGACCCACGATTAAAAGATCTTCCGGCATTAAATCCCTGCATGCTTCAGCCAGAACCTCGGTGTGGCCAGTGACCACGGAGGATATTATAACTTCATGGGTATTCTTTTCAATAGAAATTTCTGCTAAAAAGTCCCTCAGAAGCGAGGCATATCTTTCATAGGGCTTAATTGGATAGGTCTCTATTTTCCGAACAAAAAGGCCCTTCTCAGTAAAAAAACCTATATTTATAAATGAGTTACCTATATCTAAGGCAATAAGCATCTATCTCAATACTGTCAGATCCCCACTTCTTATCACTCTCGAGGCCCCTGACGGAAGTCTCAAAACCAGCATACCTTCATCATCTATAGACTCGGCTAATCCAGTGAGTGTTTCTCTGCTGGTTGTTATTTTGACTTGCCTTCCAAGCGTGGATGTCAATAGTTGCCATTTACTAAGGAGTTCTTTTCTCCTCATCTCCTTAAGAATCCTGTACCAATAATCTATTTGATTTAAGATCTCTATCAATATCTCTGCCCGCGAATACGTAGTTTTTGTCTCTATTTTTATAGAAGTTGCTATTTCTTTTATCTCATCGGGCAGGGCATCTGAATCCATATTTACATTTATTCCAATTCCTGTAACAGCATACTTTACCTTTTTCTTTGCTATCCGCATCTCAGTAAGAATTCCTCCTATTTTTTTATCAGAGACAATCAGGTCATTTGGCCATTTTATAGTAACATCCAAGCCTGTAACCTTCCTGAGTGCAATTGTACACCCCACAGCAGTCATTATCGTTATTAATGTTGTATCCTTAGGTTCTATTTTTGGTCTCAAGACCATGCTCATATATATATTTAAGCCGGGAGGTGATACCCATGATCTGCCGAGCCTTCCTCTGCCTTTTTCCTGACTATCAGCGATAATAACTGTACCCTCTGCTCTTCCTTTTTCTGCAAGTGCCTCTCCAACAGTATTCGTTGAATCAACGGTCTCATAAAAGAGAACCTCTTTTCCTATTGAGCCTTTAACCCCTGCCCTTATATCATCTAAAGAGAACTCAAGAGATTTTTGCTGGATGTTTTTCTTGACCATCAACACCTTTACAGAAAAAATAAGCGATAAGGCACAAGATGCGCTAAGACCGATGAACTACTTCTACTCTTCTTTCAGTATCACGACCTCAATCTTCCCTTTCAGTCCCTCAGAAAATTTCTTTGCGTCATTCTCCGAGCCAACAATTGAACCATAGTGCATCGGAACGGCAATCTTTGGTTTTATATCAAGTGCCGCCTTTACAGCCTCTTCAGCTGTCATTACGTATGTACCTGATACGGGAAGAAGTGCGATATCAGCCTTAAAATTCTTCATCTCGGGGATATAATCTGTATCTCCAGCAATGTAGATTCGCTGTCCCTTTACTGTAAAGATATATCCAACCCATCCATTTGCTTTTGGATGAAACTGTTTGTTCGTGTTATAGGCAGTAACGGCCTCAATCTCGATACCCTCAACATTAATCTTATCGCCGGGTTTGACAACCTTTATCTTACCTGATAGCTTTTTTGCACAATCAGAAGTAGCAACAATCATAGTATTTGGCCCTTGGATCTTTTTAACATCCTCAGGAGAACAGTGATCAAAATGTTCATGGGTAATTAATATTATATCTGCTGTGTCTTTCTTTCTAATCTTGAATGGGTCAGTATAAACAGTTTTTTCTCCGGTAATTTTAAAGGTATCATGCCCAAGCCAGTGTATATCTTTTAACATTTCATTAACCTCCTTTCCTCCTGCCATAACAGAATTCGGCAGGAAAATTATTAAGAAGACTATAGCAATTGAAATAATACTTGGTACCATGGTTCCCCCCTTGAAGAATTATACCACAAGTAAAATAGCTGCTAAGCGTCCTTTTAAGTGATGAAACTCAGGAGTCATATTGCAATAGCCTGTTGAAAAAGTATGTCTTTGTCACCCTGAACTTGTTTCAGGGTCTCATGATTTATTATTTTA
>DAITNM010000028.1:0-8467 GCA_036834585.1 Thermodesulfovibrionales bacterium
ATATCAATATTCCTTGCCTCAAGGGCGTAAGTAATGATGAACTCCCTTCTTGGATCAACCTGATCTCCCATGAGAATAGTGAATATCTCATCTGCCTTCACCGAGTCCTGGGTATTCACATGAAGGAGAGTCCTTCTTTCGGGATCCATCGTCGTCTCCCATAGCTGCCCAGGATTCATTTCTCCGAGACCTTTGTAACGCTGGATGGTAAGACCTTTCTTGGCTGTTACGAATACAGTCTCCAGGAGTGCAGAGCTTGTAAATAATTCTTTTGGCCCCTCCTTCGTCTGTATGCTGTAAGGCGGTTCTCCGAGATCTCTTATGATGGTGTAGAGGTTCTCCAGCTCTCTGAATTCAGGAGATGTCAGGAAATTCGTATCCAGGTTTAGTTTATAGTTACCTCTCCTGATTTCAACTCCATATGTCTGATGTTCTTCATCGAGCTGGATCTCTCCTATATGAATGCCCTTTTCTTTTTCCTTTATCAGCCTCAGGAGTTCTTCAAACTTCATCCTGTCTTTCAATGTATTTTTGTTTATTCCTGATGAAAGTAGAAACTGTAAAAGCTCTGGATCTTTCCTTCTCCTTTCAAGCCATTCTACCAGCCGCTGGAATCTGTAGAGCCTCTTGAGATGTAGAATAAGTGCCTTTCCCTTCACAGACTGCCCTTTTATAGGAATCTCAAGATCCTCTGATGCGAGCTCAAAAAGCATACTCTGCATCTCTGTCTCGTTCTGGATATATTTCTCGGTTTTGCCCTTTTTCACCTTAAACAGAGGTGGCTGGGCAATATAGAGATAACCTTGCTCTATCACCTGAGGCATCTGTCTGTAAAAGAAGGTCAGAAGCAAAGTTCTTATATGTGCGCCATCAACATCAGCGTCTGTCATAAGGATAACCTTGTGATATCGTATCTTTGATATGTCAAAATCCTCAGGGCCTATGCCTGTGCCTAAGGCTGTTATAAGTACCCTGATCTCTTCTGAGGTGAGCATCTTGTCAAATCTTGCCTTCTCAACATTCAGGATCTTTCCACGGAGAGGCAGTATTGCCTGAGAGCGCCTGTCCCTGCCCTGTTTTGCAGAACCTCCAGCAGAGTCTCCTTCGACAATAAATATTTCGCTTAATGCCGGGTCTTTTTCTGAACAGTCTGCAAGTTTTCCTGGCAGGCCAGAGTCTTCAAAGGCGCCTTTCCTTCTCGTCAGTTCTCGTGCCTTCCTTGCTGCCTCTCTTGCTCGAGCTGCCTGAAGCGCCTTTTCAACAATCTTTCTTGCAACGGATGGGTTTTCCTCGAAATACGTACCCAGCCCTTCATTCACTATAGATTCTACTATTCCCTTGACTTCACTGTTCCCGAGTTTCATCTTTGTCTGTCCCTCAAACTGAGGTGACATAAGTTTGACGTTTATAACTGCTGTTAGTCCCTCTCTGATGTCCTCACCTGAAAAAGACTCTTTGCCATTTTTCAGGAGTCCTGATGAAATCACATAGCTGTTCACTGTCCTTGTAAGAGCTGATTTTAATCCAATGAGATGAGTCCCTCCTTCTTTTGTATTGATATTGTTGGCAAAAGTGAAGATCGTCTCTGTATAACCATCATTGTACTGGAGGGCTATCTCAACGATAATATCTTCTTTTTCACCAGATATGTAAATAGGTTTGTGGTGAAGGGTCGTCTTGTTCTTGTTCAGGTGTTCAACAAAAGACACAATCCCACCACTATAATGGAATACCTGCTCCTTTTCTGTCCTTTCATCGGAAAGGGTTATCTTGAGGCCCATGTTTAGAAAAGCCAGCTCCCTTAACCTCTGAGTTAAGATATCGTAACTGAAATCCAGGACCTCGAATATCTCAGGATCAGCCTTGAATGTAACCTTTGTGCCCCTTCCTTTTGTCTTACCAACCACATTGAGGGGTCCCATCGGGGTGCCCCTTTCATAATGCTGCTGATAAACATTCCCATTCTGCTTTATCTCTACGTCGAGCCATTCTGAAAGGGCATTCACAACAGATACTCCAACTCCGTGCAATCCACCTGATATCCTGTATGCCTTTGATTCAAACTTCCCGCCAGCATGCAATTCTGTTAGAGCAACCTCTGCGGCTGTCCTGCCCTCGGGGTCATCCGGATGTGGCCCTGTGGGTATCCCTCTGCCATCATCTATTACGGTACAGCTTCCATCGTGGTGGATAATAACCTCTATATTCATACAATAGCCTGCCAGGGACTCATCAACGCTGTTGTCAACAACCTCGTAAACAAGGTGGTGCAGACCTTCTATCCCTGTGGAGCCAATGAACATTGCAGGCCTCTTCCTGACAGCCTCGAGGCCTTTCAGTATCTTTATATCTTCAGCTGTGTAAGATTCTTTTTCGTTCTGTTTTTCTTCCATCTTCTCTATAAAATATATATTATACGCTAAACTTATATTATTCCTCTCATGATCAGATACGTCGCTATATCCTCATTGGCATAACCACACACTTATATTCTCCCTCTCCCTCTCCCTCTTCTCTAAGGAGTACCGGGCTCAAAGGATCCTGAAGCTCAAGCACAATGTTCTCTGACATAATCACACCAAGGGCATCTATCAGATATCTCGCATTAAACCCAACAGAAAGCTTATCGCCCTTATAGTCTATTGCAACTTCCTCCCTTGCCTCACCGAGGTCAGGGTTGGAGGATGAAATCGTAAGATTATTGTCTCCAAAGTCAGCCCTGACGGCATTTGCCCTTTCCCTGGACATCACCGATACCCTGCGGAGCGCCCTGGTAAATGCCTCTCTCTTTATGGATATTTTCTTTTCATTGGATTGAGGGATAACATGTTCATAATTCGGGTAAGTTCCCTCTATGAGCCTTGTCAGGAATTGTACCCCTGCTACGCTGAAAAGCAGGTGATTTTTCCCAATAGAGATCTTAACATCTTCCCCTTCTCTGCTTAAGAATCGTCTCAGTTCAGAAACTGCCTTCCGGGGAACAATCATCTTTTTCTCGTCCTTTAGCTCCCCGCCCATCTGTTTCATTATGAGTGCAAGTCTGTGCCCGTCTGTTCCCACAACCGTAAGGGACTTGTTCTGTGGCTGGGCATGAAAGAGAAGGCCGTTCAGTGTATATCTGGTATCACTCTCCCCAGCAGAATAAATTGTCTTCTCTATCATCTCCATCAATAAAGTATTACCTATCTTCATCTCTTCCAGATCTTCCTCACCCAATGCAGGCCATGCTGGAAATTCACTTGATGGAAGACATGCGAGCCTGAAGTCACTTGTGCCTGCCCTGACTTTGAGCCATTGCTCATCAACAGACTCGAATGATAAATCCCCGTCGATCTCCCTCACGATCTCAAGGAGTTTTCTCGCAGGTATGCAAAGCCTTCCTTCGTCCTCAACTTTCATCTCAACAGGCTCCTTGAGTGCTGTCTCAAGATCAGTAGCAATCATGTAAGAGCCTTCCTTCTTGCCTGCATCAAGAAGAAAGTGGCTTAGGATAGGCATTGTGTTCCTCTTCTCAACGATATTCTGGATATTTGATAGCTTCTCCTGCATCTCATCTTTTGAAACATTGAGTTTCATATTTCCTCCTCTATGCCCCGATTACCAATAATCAAAACAATATTGTTTGGTTGCTGCCTGTTGAAGTTTCACGGCTTCGCCTTACGTAAAAGGTTTTCTATCATCCTGTTGAATGCCTCGTCCTTTGTCCGTTTTTCTTCAATCTGCTTGCATGCATAAATAACGGTTGCATGGTCTTTCCCGCCAAAGCCTTTTCCGATATCGCTCAGAGACATATCTGTAAGTTGTTTTATGATATACATTGCTATCTGCCTTGGTAAGGTGACCTCCTTTGTCCTCTTTTTTGCCTTTATATCTGTCAACTTGAGTCCAAAATAATCACAAACAATTTTCTGGATATTTTCTCCTGTTATGGGTTTTTCATCTTCCTCTATAAGGTCTCGGAGGGTAGTTTTTGCCATCTCTCTATCAATAGGTCTCCCCGTAAGTGATGCCTGGGCACCAAGGCGAATAAGGCAACCTTCAAGCTCCCTTATGTTAGATCTTATTTTGGATGCAAGGTAATAAGCTACTTCATCCGGTATGGTTATCCTTTCCCTGTCGGCTTTTTTGAGGAGAATGGCTATCTTTGTTTCTATTTCTGGTGGTTGTATATCAGCTATAAGCCCCATGCTGAATCTCGACCTCAGCCTGTCAGTAACAGCTGTTATTTCCTTCGGTGGTCTATCACTCGAAACAACTATCTGCCTCTGTCTTTCATAAAGGGCATTGAAGGTGTGAAAGAATTCTTCCTGTGTTGCCGTCTTGTTCGCTATGAACTGAATATCATCCAAGAGAAGGACGTCCAGGTTTCTGTATTTTTCTTTAAACTCTCCCATCCTGTCATGTCTTATTGCTGACACAACTTCATTGGTAAATTGCTCTGAGGACACATAAAGGACTGTCAGGTTTGGATTTCTGTCAATAACCGCATGGCCTACAGCACTGATAAGATGGGTCTTTCCCAAGCCTACACCCCCGTATATAAAGAGTGGATTGTATGTCTTGCCTATTGCTTCTGAAACAGACCTGGCTGCTGCCTGAGCAAACTGATTGCTGGGGCCCACAACAAAGCTTTCAAAGGTATACTTAGGATTAAGGTATATGCCCCTGCTTGCCAGCCTCTGCCTGCGACTTTCTAACTTCATATCCATCTTTTTAGCAACAGGATCTGCCTTTTCTTCCGTTCTGTAACTGACGGTTACCGGAAGACCCAAGATACCGCCGATGGATTCAGATATAAGGTCTGGATAGTTGTCCTCAATCCAGTCTCTGAAAAATCTGTTCGGGAGGTCTATAGTTGCCTGTTGATCCTTCAATTGTAAAAGGCTGATAGGTCTGAACCAGAGTTCTGCTGCACTATTGCCGACCTTTTCTTCTATTTTGGAGAGGCTACTTTTCCATATTTCTTCTAAATTCATGGCAATTATAAACTTATTAACAATTTATTAACAATTGTTGATAACTTATGGGTGGAAGGCATCTAATTATACCCGATGTCAACAGTTATGACAAGAAAAACTGTTATCATTGTGTTCAATATATTGTTACTTTTTGAAGTACCCGAATATGTAAAAAATCAGAAGTGCTTTTGCACGCTCTATTAACATTTGGAACCCTTCTTCCCCTTTAGCAAAAACCTATTTTTAAACACACAAACACAGACTATTACTACTACTAAAGATATTTATTATTTAAAGAAGTAGTTAGAGAACCTTCTCTTTTACACTTTTTTCGAGATATGCCTTTATAAAAACATCTATGCCCCCGTCAAGAACTGCATCAACGTTTCCTATCTCAATACCAGTTCTATGATCCTTTACAATCCTATATGGCTGAAGAATATATGACCTTATCTGACTCCCCCATGCAATACCTTTTTTATCCCCTACTATATTTTCCATCTTTTTTTCCTGCTCTCTGAGCTTCATATCATATAAGCGCGCCCTTAGTATCTTCATTGCAATCGCCTTATTTTTATGCTGAGAGCGCTCATTCTGGCAGCTTACAACAATGCCTGTAGGAATATGAGTGAGCCTCACAGCAGAAGATGTCTTATTTACATGTTGCCCTCCTGCACCTGATGCCCTGAAAGTCTCCATTTTGATATCGTCGTCTTTAATTTCTACACCAATATCATCTTCAACCTCTGGATATATCAGCACGGCAACAAAGGATGTGTGTCTTCTCTTTCCAGCATCAAAAGGTGAAATCCTGACAAGTCGATGAACTCCTACCTCAGCTTTCATATACCCATATGCAAACGGTCCCGTTATAGTAATAGTCGCACTCTTTATACCAGCTTCTTCACCGGGCTGCAACTCAATAATCTGTGCATTGAACTTGTGTCTCTCTGCCCACCGCAGGTACATTCTCATCAACATCTGAGCCCAGTCCTGACTCTCTGTTCCACCTGCACCCGGATGTATGGTAAGAATGGCATTGTTCTTATCCAGTCCCCCTGAGAGGAGATTTTGAATCTCCAGTAACTCGAAGTCATCTCTTAAATTCTTAATCTCTTTCTGAAGATCCTGTAGAAAGAGAGACCCACTTTCTTCTTCGAGTATCCCGATTGATTCTTCCAAATAGGAAAGTCTGTCAAAAAGTGATTCGGAATGAGACACTATATACTCAAGCCGTGACTTCCTTTTTAGTAGTTCCTTCGTCCTTTGAGGAGATGACCAGACTTTCTCTGTAGTCAGGTCTTTTTTAATCCTCTCGATCTCTTCTTTTAAACCAGGTACATCAAAGATAACCTCTTAGAGACTCAATCTTGCTCCTGAGGACTGACAGTTCTTTCTTTAGTTCTTCCTGAATAAGCATGCTTCCTCCTTAATAAATCCTCCTGGCCTTTCCAACCATATCAGCCAGTAACAGGATCGAAAAGACAATACATAGGTAAGAGAAAAGGTCACCATATTTAGTATAAAAACTCCTTGTTGTATCTGTCTTCATATTCATTGTGAGAGTTGTTTGTTTAAATAAACTGGTTTTTGAGAGTATCTTTCCGTTGCTGTCTATAAATCCTGAGATTCCCGTGTTTGCTGCTCTTATCAAGGGTTTTCTGTTTTCAACTGAACGGAATACAGCAATACTAAAGTGCTGGTAGGGACCTGTTGTTCTCCCAAACCAGGCATCATTGGTAATATTAACTATAAAGTCACCGCCTTTAACGAAAAATTTTCTAACAAGTCCAGGAAATATCACCTCATAGCATATCAAGGTGGCAAATTCTCCGCAGGGGGTTTTAGCCTTCAAATACTGGTCGCCCCGAACATAGTCCCCAATACCCACAACAAGTTTGTCTAAAAAGAAAAGTAATTTGTGCAGGGGAACGTATTCTCCAAAAGGGACCAAATGTATTTTATCATAAACATAAGAGACCCTTCCATATGTATCGAGGAGTATTGCACTGTTTGAAAGAAAATATTTTCCCTTTTCTTTTTCTTTTATTAGGACACTTCCAAAGAGGAGCTGGGCGTCAATCTGGTTTTGCAAATCAATGAGCCTCTCTGTATATTCTTTGTCATTGCCAAAGAAAAAGGGAACTGCTGTTTCTGGCCAGATAATTATACACGGGGAAGAGGAGGAAGCTTCAAGGGAAAAGCGCTTATATGTTTCCATAACCTCACTCTGATAAGCAGGAACCCATTTTTTATCCTGTTCAATATTACCTTGTATTATGCTTGCCCTGAAGAGTCTTCCTGGTCTTTCCTCTGAGAGCCTCCAGTGACCATAAATTAATGAGGCAGTGATGAACAAGAAGAGAATGCTCAATCCTATTACTGTCCTTGACAATGGTAAGAGAGGCATTTCCTTGACACGTCTTCTCATAACCAAAACCTCTGTAATTGCGTTATTTACTGCCACAACGAGGAAGGATACACCATAGATGCCTGTTATATCGGAAATCTGGATAATGTGAAGAAATTTATACTGTGTGTATCCAATGCTTGACCAAGGAAAGCCGCTGAATAAGTAAGAACGGATAAACTCAAGAGCGACCCATAAAAAGGGAGCGAAAAAGGGGATTTGAAAACGGGAGGTTCTTATATTTAATGAGAAGAAGAGTGCAAATATTCCTGTATAAAGACTGAGATAAATGCAGAGTAAAAAAACAATGGCAATACTTACTAAGAAAGGAATGCCTCCGTAATGATTTATTGAATGATATATCCAATACTGTGTTCCAAAGAAATAGGGAATGCCAAGAAAAAGACCTGCCAGAAATGCCTCTTTAGGACTTTTGTTATCAAGAGACAGGAGAAACGGAACAAGCGCTACCCAGGCAATGAAAAAGAGATCTATCGTAGGATAACATAAGACAAGAAGAATGCCCGATATTACTGCAGGGCCATATATTTTTATTAAAGATATTAAATTCATTGTGTTTGCAAGTTTAAAATATTTACAGAGTTAATGTTTATAGGTACTTATTTTACTTTATAACCCTGTAAACTGTGTAGAGACATTAAACCCTGTTGAAAAGGAGGTACCTTCTTATGGGGTGAACACGGAAAAATTGGAGTCTTGACACTAAGGAAGTCAAAATTGTAAAGTTTTAAAAATCATGGGCAGTTAGCTCAGTCGGTAGAGCAGAGGCCTGAAAAGCCTCGTGTCCGCAGTTCGATTCTGCGACTGCCCACCATGAATCTACCCTCTTTAATAAATTCTCTTTCCAAAGAAATCTTTCTGCATTTGCCTGTAAGCAGTGCAAGGAAATAAACTCTCTGCTAAGGAAGATCAAACTGGTTTGAAGGAATGTTTTCAATAAATGGTAGGCGATGCTGGGATTGAACCAGCGACCTCTTCCGTGTGAAGGAAGCGCTCTACCACTGAGCTAATCGCCCGCGATATGCTATTGGAGCCGGTGGGGAGAGTCGAACTCCCGACCAGCTGATTACGAATCAGC
>DAITNM010000029.1:0-1317 GCA_036834585.1 Thermodesulfovibrionales bacterium
ATGTGGACCTCTACCATCCTTGCAGTAATAGCCCTTTTCCTGCTTGTTCCTCCAAAATTCAGAAAAAATGAGAGGCTACTTGTGGTTGCTTGTATTGCAACGTTTCTCTCCCTGTGGATCGAAAAGGGTTTTGGTCTAATCGTGGGTGGATTTGTACCCAATCCCTTTGAAAGAATAACCGAGTACTGGCCTACATTGCCGGAGACGCTCATCACCCTTGCAGTTTGGGCAATTGGCTTTTTAGTCCTGACTATCCTCTATAAGATTGCTGTCTCGATCAAAGAAGAAGCAGTGTTTGATAAATATGGTCAGAAACAGGTGAAGTAGTAATTTCTGAAACAAACCTGAGGGTTGTTAAGATTTTAAGGGGGATGCAGAATTTCTGCATCCCCCTTAAGTTTTTCATGATTCGACTTGACATAAAATATCTGCTTTTATAAATTAACCTGCGGGAGGAATTCTGGAAGATTTCATTGCACGATATGGATATATTGCTATCTTTGTGCTCACCTTTCTTGAAGGTGAAAGTGTACTGATTGCAGCTGGATTTCTTGCTTACAGCGGATATCTTAATGTATATGCAGTGGTTCTGATTTCTGCTATAGCCTCATATATAGGTCATGGTGCATTTTTCCTTATCGCCCTCTACAGGAGGGAGACCTTCCTTAAATATATCCAGAAGGTAATAAAGGTTAATCTTTTGAAGCTTGAATCCTTGATGGAGAGATATGGGATTGCCTCTATATTCATTAGTCAGTGGCTTTACGGGTTCAGGCTTTTAAGCGCAGCAGTTTTGGGCCTTTCACGTATGGGTAAGAAGAAATACTTTACCTTTCTGCTTATAAGTTGCCTGATATGGGCGGTAGTATGTACCTATGTAGGCTATTTTTTCGGTGCAACAATTAATAAGATACTGGGAAATATAAAAAAATATGAATTGCCAATTGCAGCAGGTGTTCTGGCAGTTGGGTTTATACTCTGGTTAATAAGAGACGTAAGAAAGATGAGAAACTCGGGTCAAGACAAAAGTTAATCAGATTATCTCAGGCCTTCTGTATGTAAAGCTCCCAGTACCCCTTATCTTCAATCCATACAGATTCTAACTTATATCCATTTTTTTCGCAGTATCTTGGGATAGAGTCTTCTGCAGTTGCAGGTGTATCACAGAGCACCTTTAGTATTGCTCCGCTTGGCAATTTTTCCATTGTCTTTTTTATAGCGGTTAGGGGGTAAGGACAATTTTTCCCAAGGACATCAAGTATCTCTGTTGGGGGCATTGATTTTAAATCGTTCATTGTAAACCTCCATATTTCATAT
>DAITNM010000029.1:1417-8236 GCA_036834585.1 Thermodesulfovibrionales bacterium
TGAAAAGTTATTTCCTCAATCTCTCTTTGAATGAAAAACTAATCGGGATGATGCTCTTTTTGAGCATTATTCTTATCTCAATACTCCTGTTTCTTTATTCACGGTCTGAGACCACAATGCTGGCAGAGCTCGAAAAGCAGACAGCAGAGCTTTCAAAGGCAATACAGGTTGGGGTGGAAGAGGTTACAAGCACAGGTTTTACAGACCAAATGAAATTGTATCATTACCTCCAGGAACTGAAATCAAAAGGTGTAAAGGAGATTTCTATTATTAGCAATACAGATGAAATTATAGCGAGTACGAATCCTCAGAAAGTGGGTGAGCCTGTTAGTCCAAAGAAAAAAGAACACATCATAAAGGCAGAGCAGGGTGAAACTATTTCAAAAGAGGGCAAGGTCTATAATGTCATTATGCCTGTCGTCGCCGGTAATGAACATTACGGGTATATACATTTACAGATAAATGCAGAGGATTTTTCTCAGCAGCTCAAAATAAATGCAATGAAAAGGATAGGAGCAACTTCTCTGGTCTTTGGCCTCGGGATACTTATTGCCATACTTCTTTCGTGGATGTACACCAAACCTATACAAAATGTAGTGAATGCTGCACGGAGTGTTGCAGCAGGTGATTTGACACCGGACCTGACTACAGACAGGAAGGATGAGATAGGAGAGCTGACACAGAGTTTTAACTTCATGGTTCAGAAACTCAGGGAAAAGCGCGCCATTGAAGAGAAACTGAGAGAGGTGGAACACCTTTCCGGAATAGCACAGTTCGCCAAGGGTATCGCCCATGAAATCAGGAACCCGCTGAACTTCCTCAGCCTTTCAATAGATCATCTTAAGGAAAAATATATACCTGTAGAAAAAGGGAAAAAAGAAAAATTTGAATCCCTTATCACGAGCATAAAACAGGAAATAGAACGCATTAACAAACTTGTAGGTAGTTTCCTGGATTACGGAAGGCCATTAAGACTTAGCCTCCGGGAAGTTGATCTGAATAACCTTATCGAGGAGGTAATGGCACTGGTTCAGGCAAAGGCAGAAAAGGACAGGGTTGAAATAAACAGGCAATATGAAGTGCTTCCCAATCTTTCCTTAGACCCTGAACTGGTCAAGACCTGTATCTTCAATATCGTCTTGAATTCATTTCAGGCAATGCCAGATGGCGGGAGACTTACAGTGAGCACAAAGGTTTCTGATAGCAGGGTCTCTGTTATTATTGAGGATACAGGGAGCGGAGTTTCCCGTGAGAACTTGTCAAGGGTCTTTGATCCCTTTTTCTCCACAAAGAATGCAGGTCTTGGTATCGGGCTGACTTTGACAAAAAGGGTTGTTGAGGAACATGGCGGAAAAGTAAATTTCCAGAGTATCGAAGGGAAAGGCAGCATTGTAACAATTTCTTTTCTTGTCAAGGGTGAGAGAGGGTCGTAAATGGCTGTAGTGCTTGTGGTAGATGATGAACCCCTGCAGAGGGAGATATTAAAGACTATTCTCGATGATGAAGGCTATGAGACTTATACTGCTTCATCCGGTGAAGAAGGACTGGAAGTTGTAAAGAGGCTTAATCCTGATGTCATTTTGACAGATCTAAAGATGGAAGACATGGACGGCATCGAATTTATTGAATCCATTCCAAAAGAGTCTTTTGAGTCTTCAATGATTATCATGACGGCATATGGAACGATATCCTCTGCTGTGGAGGCAATGAAGAAAGGTGCCTTTGACTATCTTACAAAACCTCTTGATAAAGATACATTGCTCCTAACTGTTAGCAGAGCTGTCGAGAGGGTTGCCCTCCTTAAAGAAAACCTGCAACTCCAGAGGGCACTTTTCGACAGGTTTGGTATCAAAGGAATTATTGGAAGTTCAAGAAAGATGAAGGATGCGATTGAGATAATGGAAAAGGTTTCTTCGACCTCAGCCACAGTTCTCATAGGTGGCGAGAGCGGCACTGGAAAGGAACTTATTGCAAGGGCTATTCACTATAACAGCCCAAGACGCACAAAACCCTTTACCGCTATAAACTGTGCAGCAATCCCTGAAAACCTTATCGAGAGTGAGCTTTTCGGTTTCGAGCCAGGCGCCTTTACGGGTGCAGTGTCAAGGAAAATAGGTCTCTTTGAGTCAACGAATGGAGGGACAATTTTCCTTGATGAGATTGGAGACCTCCCGCCTGTCACACAGTCGAAGATCCTGAGGGTACTTCAGGATAAGGAGATAAGAAGGATTGGCAATAGCGAATCTATAAAAGTTGATGTCCGAATCATCTCTGCAACGAACAAAGATCTCGAAAAGGAGATTCTCAAGAAAAGCTTCAGAGAAGACCTTTACTACAGGCTCAGGGTAATAACCATAGATCTTCCACCACTGCGTGAACGGAAGGAGGATATCCCGGAACTGGTAGATTTTTTTATCAAGAAATATAATCAGGAGTTTGGAAAAAGGATAAAGGGAATTGATGAGAATGCTTTGAAGGCACTTGTTGAATTTCATTGGCCCGGAAATATAAGACAACTTGAGTCTGTCATAGAAAGGGCTTTGCTCATGAGCGAGTCTCCTTACATAGGTTTTAAAGATATTAAGAGTGAATTAAGATCTTATCATGGAGTTGATATCCTTGATTTTGATTTGCCGGAAGAAGGTATAAATTTTGAGGAACTCGAAAAGGAACTTCTGAAAAAGGCTATGCAAAAATCAAATGGTGTTGCAACAAAGGCAGCAAAACTCCTTGGACTGAGTTACAAGACATTCTGTTACAGGTGGGAAAAGTTTAACCTTACCTCCCCAAAAGAGGATTCACCTTCCTAAAAGGGCAAGGTCTGTTTTTATAAATGTTTATTTTTAAGTAACTTGCTACTGGCATGATCATTGCTTTGTCCTATCTTACTAAATGAAAGGAGGTGATATTCATGAAGAAAGTGGTATCAATTGTTGTAGCTTTACTCTTTGTATTCTCTATAACCTCTCTCTCCTTTGCAGTAGAGGGGCAGAAGGCTATGCCTGTTGAGAAGCCAAAGGTGAAACAGGTTACAGGCGATGTCAAGGCAGTTGATATGAAGGCCAAGACCATTACAGTAACCAAGATGATGAAGGGCAAGGCTGAAGAGACTGTTGTAACTGTTGATGACAAGACAAAGATTATGATGGGCGAAGAGAAGAAGGCTCTTGCCGATGTGAAGGTCGGCGAAAAGGTGAAGGCCGTCTACAAAGAGGTTGAGGGCAAGAATGTAGCAAAGAGCATTACTATCATGCCAGCAGAGAAGAAGGCTGAACCCACAAAACCTACAGAGAAGAAGTAATGATTCTAAGAGCAAGGGGGGTTACCCCTTGCTCTTACCTTCCTTGATTTTTAAATCCTGATATTCAGTAAGGGCACGTTGCAACGTGCCCCTCCGGAAGATTGTTATACCTACTTGTTATCATAATAAAATACTTGATAAAGATCCACTCAAGTTTTATAATATGAAGGCTTTAAGGAGAAAATAATGGCTCAGACTACAAAAGACTATTATGAGATACTCGGAGTAAGCAGGAGTGCTTCTCAGGAGGAGATAAAAAAGGCATTCAGAAGGCTTGCGCGGAAATACCATCCTGACCTGAACCCTGGGGATAAAGTTGCAGAGCAGAAGTTTAAAGAGGCAAATGAAGCTTACGAGGTTCTCAGCGACACCAAAAAGAGAGCCGAGTACGACCAGTTTGGACGTTCCCCTTCTGAAGGAGGCCCTGGATTTGAGGGCTTCAGGACACATGATTTTGGTGATGTCTTTGATTTTGGTTTTGGCGACATATTTTCAGATGTTCTGGGTCGTAGGGCAAGACCGGAAGTTTCAAGAGGTCCTGACATGGTCACTGCTCTTGAACTTTCCCTTGAAGAGGCATTCTCAGGTGTACAGAAGACAATCACCTTCAATAGAGAAAGGGCCTGCAAAGTGTGTAATGGTTCTGGAGCAGAATCGTCCGAGACGTGTAATGCATGCAAGGGTACGGGAAGCATAAATACTTCAAAAGGTTTTTTCAGGATGTCCCAGCCGTGTCAGGCCTGTGGAGGAACAGGAAGAAAGGTAAAAAAAGTCTGTCCTTCCTGTGGAGGCAGGGGAAAGACAATTCAGCCAGAGACAGTGAAAGCAAAGATCCCGGCTGGTGTTGATACAGGTTCCAGAGTAAGGCTGAGAGGATTGGGTGGCGCAGGAGAACGTGGCGGCCCTTCTGGAGACCTTCATATAGAGATAACTGTTAAACCACATCGCCTTTTTAAAAGGAAAGGTGATGATCTATATCTCAATCTTCCTGTAACATTTGGCGAAGCATCTCTCGGCGCAAGGGTTGAGGTTCCAACTATTGATGGCATGGCAGTAATGACATTACCACCAGGTACCCAGAGCGGCCAGAGGTTCAAACTTTCAGGAAAAGGTTTTCAATCACCAAAGACAGGTCTGAGTGGTAATCAGTATGTTGATATTAAGATAGTTGTTCCAAAGAATGTAACGAACAAGGCTAAAGAAGCTATAAAAGAAATAGAATCCCTCTACAGGGAAAACCCTCGCGAAGGGATGGTGAAGAAATAATGGTAGTGAAGGATAGAAAGCAACCTATATACATGATAAGCGTAGTAGCCGAGATACTGCATGTCCATCCCCAGACATTAAGATTGTACGAAAGGGAAGGGCTTGTAACTCCCAAGAGGACAAAAAGGCAGAGGCTCTATTCAGAAGAGGATGTTGAAAGGCTCAGCATGATTCTGAGACTTACAAGAGATCTTGGGGTGAATAAGGCAGGAGTAGAGGTGATACTTCGACTCATGCAACGACTTGAGGTCATGCAGAAAGAGATTGAAGAGATGATGAATTATCTCGAGGAGAATGCAAGAAGGGATTTTGCGGGAAGGCTTAAGAGGATTTTTTCTGAATACTAAGGAGGGTCTTTAATGGATAAATTTACTATAAAGAGTCAGGAGGCAATACAGGCAGCCCAAAGGCTGGCAGAAAGGAAAGGTAACCAGCAGATTGATGCCGAGCACCTCCTCTGGGCATTGCTCGAAGATGACGAGGGTGTAGCAAGTCAGATACTCAAAAGGCTGGGCATAAACAAAAAGACACTCCAGCAGGATGTTGAAGAAGCGATAGAGAAATTTCCAAAGGTTATTGGAGCAACACCCTTAGGACAGATTTATGTTTCTCCGAGACTGAAGGAGGTATTTGAAAATGCTGCAAAAGAGGCAGAACACCTTCAGGATGACTATGTGAGTGTTGAGCATCTTCTCCTTTCCCTTCTTTCAATATCCGGACCATCTTCGGATCTTTTAAAACGATATGGTGCAACTGCTGATAAAGTCCTTTCAGCCATGCAGGGAATAAGAGGAGGACAGCGTGTTACAGACCCTAATCCTGAAGATAAATATCAGGCACTTAAAAGATATGGCCGTGATCTGACAGAACTAGCAAGCAAAGGGAGACTTGATCCTGTTATAGGCAGAGATGATGAAATAAGGAGGGTTATCCAGGTCCTTTCAAGGAGGAAAAAGAACAACCCTGTTCTTATCGGAGAGGCTGGAGTTGGCAAGACTGCTATTGTTGAGGGGCTTGCACAGAGGATAGTTGCCGGTGATGTACCTGAGACCCTCAAGGAAAAGAAGGTTGTTGCCCTTGACATGGGTGCAATAGTTGCAGGCTCAAAATACAGGGGGGAGTTTGAAGAGAGACTAAAGGCGGTTCTGAAGGAGATTGAGCAGGCAGAAGGAAAGGTTATTTTATTCATCGATGAGCTTCACACACTCGTTGGCGCTGGTGCAGCAGAGGGTGCGATTGATGCATCAAATATGTTAAAACCTCCTCTTGCCCGGGGAGACCTCAGATGCATTGGTGCAACGACTATAGATGAATACAGAAAGCGTATAGAAAAAGACCCTGCACTGGAGAGAAGGTTTCAGCCCATACTCGTAAAGGAGCCTACTGTTGAAGATACAATATCCATCCTCCGTGGCCTCAAGGAAAGATATGAGGTTCATCATGGTGTGAAGATAAAGGACTCGGCATTGATTTCTGCAGCAGTGCTCTCAAACAGATATATAACAGACAGATTCTTGCCTGATAAGGCAATAGACCTTATTGACGAATCAGCATCAAAGCTCAGAATGGAGATAGATAGTATGCCTTTAGATCTCGACGAGATTGAAAGGAAACTGAGACAGCATGAGATAGAAAAACAGGCTGTGATGAAAGAGGACTCAAAGGAATCAAAAGAAAAGCTCGGTAAGATAATGAAGGAAATAGCAGAGCTTCAGGAAAGGCGGGATGAATTAAGGGCTCAATGGATGAGTGAAAAGGAGATCATTGCAAAAATCAGGGGACACAAGGAACAGATTGAGAAGACAAAGATAGAGTCAGAGAGGGCAGAACGGGAAGGAGATTTAGGACGGGCTGCAGAACTCAGATATGGAAAGTTACTCGAACTCCAGAAAGCCCTTGAAGGAGAAAATAAAAGGCTTCTTGAAGCTCAGAAGAAGAGAAAAATGCTGAAAGAAGAAGTGGATGAAGAGGATATTGCAGAGGTTGTTTCCAAGTGGACAGGGATACCAGTAAGCAGGATGCTCGAAGGAGAGGTACAGAAGTTAATCCATATGGAAGAACGTTTGAGACAGAGGGTTGTTGGCCAGGATGAGGCGATTGAAGCAGTATCAAATGCTGTCAGGAGAGCTCGTGCAGGTATTCAGGACCCGAACAGACCTGTAGGCTCTTTTATATTCCTCGGTCCGACAGGTGTCGGCAAGACAGAGCTTGCGAGGGCCCTTGCAGAATTCCTTTTTGACGATGAAAACGCA
>DAITNM010000030.1:0-8162 GCA_036834585.1 Thermodesulfovibrionales bacterium
GTGCACCAAGCCATGTACTGAAGGCATATATCGGTACAATAGTCCATGGATTCATTACATATACACCAGCAATTATAGCAAATGTATTAAGACGAAAAAGCCATGCAGCTGTAACCCCCAGTATGGTATGCAGACCTAACAGGGGAGACATTCCTATAAAGACGCCGGTTGAGAAAGCAAGTGCTATTTTGTGGGGTGATTCCTTTAACTTTATGACATCCCTGATTCTATCTCTGAATGCCAAAGTGCTGGTAACCTTCTACAGAAAATGTCTTTTTCTTACCTGAAGTATCTATGATAACCCTTTCTGATTCAGTTATATCTCCAATATATATTGCCTTGACCCGTTTATCTCTTGGGGCTGTAAATAGAAGTTCATAATCTTCCCCACCTGATAGGGCTAATCTAATCGGGGAAATACCAAGACATGACGCAGCCTTTTTAAGCTCTGAAGAAACAGGAATATTCTTCGTGTATATTCTTGCACCAACCTTACTTTCATCACAGAGCCTTGATAAATCAATGAGAAGCCCATCACTTATATCTATCATCGATGTTGCATATCTGATGAATCTTCGCGGATCCCTTGCCTTTGGCATAAGGTGCCTCGTGAGCAATGGCTCAACGTCATTCCAGGTTAATCCCTTCGGGAGCATTTTAATTCTTAATTCTTTGCTCTTTGCTCTTTGCTCTTTGCTGATTTCAATGGGTATGAGTCTTTTAATTTTTTTAAGCAGCTCAAGCCCACAGGCTGAATCCCCTAAATTGCCTGTCACATAGATCCTGTCGCCTTTTTTTGCACCTGAGCGCTTTAAACATTTCTCTGCATATCCAATAAGAGTTGCTGACAAAGACATACCTTTACTCGCAGAAGATATGTCTCCTCCTACAAGAGATAATCCATAATGCTTCATTGCCTCATGAACTCCATCAAAAAACCTGTCAAATGTCTCTTTTGCAGTATTTTTATTCATGGCTATACCAAGAAGTAGAAACCTGGGAATACCTCCCATGGCGTAGATATCACTCACATTGACAGAAACCAACTTGAAACCCAGTTGATAAGGAGTTATAAAGTCCATGTTGAAATGAACTCCCTCCACCATCATATCTGTAGTCACAAGGATGTTCTTTTTGAAAGGTTTTAATAACGCAGCGTCATCACCTATTCCAATAACAATATCAGGGGAACGTTTTTCAAATCTCTTTCGTATTTGTTCTAAAAGGGTAAGCTCTCCTATTTGAGAAAGCTTCATAATTAGATAATTGAGGCTTTTATCGAAGTGTTAAATGTAGCCGCAAACTTTAGTTTGCGTGATTTATTTATTCTCAACATGCTGTTTGTAAATCGCAGGCTAAAGCCTGCGGCTACCCAAAGGACTTTTCGTAGCGGTCTTAATAATTTTCTGCCATTATCCCTTTGCCTTTTTGACTGGCAATTTATGACTATTGACTGACTTTTTTGTTTTCCGGCTATTTGTTTTTTTCAAGGATACTTTTAGTACATCGTCCATGGTCTCAGCAAAAATGAATTCCATATCCTTTTTGATGTACTTTGGGATGTCCTCAAGATCCTTTCGGTTTCTCTTCGGGATAACAACCGTTTTTATTCCCATCCTCTTTGCAGCAAGAGTTTTCTCTTTAAGCCCCCCCACTGGCAGTACCCTGCCTCTCAGTGTAACCTCTCCAGTCATTGCAATATTCTTACTTACAGCTTTCCCTGTAAGGGCCGAAGCGATCGCTGTAGCCATTGTGATACCTGCTGAGGGTCCATCCTTTGGTGTCGCACCTGCGGGGACATGAATATGAAGGTCTGTCTTAGAAAATAAGTCGTCATTTAGACCGAGGTTTCTCGACCTTGAACGTATATAACTCAACGCAGCCTGAGCTGACTCTTTCATAACATCTCCGAGTTGTCCTGTTAAGGTAAGTTGCCCCTTTCCCCTCATGGGTGTTGCCTCAACATAGATAATGTCTCCACCTGTCTCTGTCCATGCAAGGCCCGTTGCAACACCAACTTCGTCCTTCTCCATTTCTTCTTCAGGGAGGTATTTTGGTACACCAAGATATCTATGGATATTCTGTAAATTGATCACAAACAATTTCTCTTTACCCTCGGCTATTTTCCTTGCTACTTTTCTGCAGACGTTCGCAATTTCCCTCTCAAGGTTTCTGACGCCTGCCTCACGTGTGTACTGTGAAATAATGCTCCGGAGCCCAGAGTCTGTAATTTTTAATATCTTGCTGCTGATACCGTGTGCATCCAACTGTTTTGGTATTAGATAGTTCTTTGCTATGCCGAGTTTTTCTTCTGTTGTATAACCAGAAAGGTAGATTATCTCCATCCTGTCTCTCAACGGGCTTGGTATTGTATCCACAATATTTCCTGTTGTAATAAACATAACCTTTGTCAGGTCAAAAGGAACTGCAAGATAATGATCCACAAATGCAAAATTCTGTTCCGGATCAAGCACTTCAAGAAGGGCTGAGGATGGATCTCCCCTGAAGTCCATTCCTATCTTGTCTATCTCATCGAGCATAAACACAGGGTTGTTTGTCCCTGCTGTTTTTATACCCTGAATTATTCTTCCGGGAAGTGCACCAACGTATGTTCTCCTATGACCCCTTATTTCTGCCTCATCTCTCATTCCACCCAGGGACATTCGAGCAAATTCCCTTCCGAGGGCCCTTGCTATTGACCTTCCAAGGGATGTTTTACCAACACCTGGAGGACCAATAAAGCAAAGGATAGGTCCCTTCATTTTCTCTTTTAATTTCCTGACACTGAGATATTCCAGAATTCGTTCTTTTACCTTCTCAAGGTCATAATGGTCTTCATTGAGCACCTTCTCTGCAGCCTTTATATCAAGATTATCTGTTGTTGATTTAGACCAGGGAAGTTCAACTAACCAGTCGATGTATGTCCTCACTGTAGCTGCCTCTGCACTGTCAGGATGCATCTTTTCGAGCCGCTTGAGCTGTTTCTCGGCCTCCTTTAGCACCTTTTCAGGCATTTTAGCATCTTCGATCTTCTTCCCGAACTCCCTTATCTCCTCTGCCCTTTCATCTATATCACCAAGTTCCTTTTGAATTGCCTTTAGCTGTTCTCTTAAAAAATACTCTCGTTGGGTCTTGTCTATTTCACCTCTGGCCTCAGATTGAATCTTCTGTTGAACAGTCAGAAGCTCGATCTCGCGTCCCAATATTTCACTAACACGTTTCAGTCTCTGAAAAGGCTCCATGATCTCGAGTATCTCCTGGGCCTGTTCTGTTTTTAGTCCAATATTTGAGGCAATAAGGTCAGCGAGTCTCCCTGGTTCTTCAATACCTTCTATGACTCCCATCACATCGGGTAGTAAGGTCTTTCCAAGGGAAACAGTCTTGTCTATTTGTTCTTTTACTGTCCTTGTCATCGCTTCTTCTTCTATGGTAAGAGTCTCTACTTTTTCCTCGCCTATCTTTTCTATGTTTGCTTTGAAGAATGGCTCTGTCTGGGAATAATTCAATGCCCTTGCTTTACTCAAACCCCTGATTAATATCTTCACCCTGCCATCAGGAAGCTTTAGCATCCTCATTATGACACCCGCCGTCCCAACAGAGTAAAGATCGTCAGGAGTCGGGTTTTCTACATCAAGGTCTTTCTGTGTAACCATGAAGACCATTTTGTTTGAGTTGAGCGAGTGCTCTATAGCCTTAATGGACATTTCCCTGCCTACAAAAAGAGGCAGTATCATATAAGGGAATACCACGATATCCCTTACAGGCAACACTGGTAGATTTTCGGGTATCTCTATCTCTTTATTATCTTTTTGTTCCAAATCTATTACCATATTTCCTCAACTAATTAGGTTTTATCGTTTTTATAACCTCAAAGAGGTATTCTTTAAATTCCCTGGAGACCTGTGGATTTTTTAATGCAAGGTCCACTATCGCCTTAAGGTAACCAACCTTATCACCTGCATCATACCTTTTCCCTTTAAACAGATATCCATAGATAGGGCGCTTCTTCAACAACACGTTGAGTGAGTCTGTTAACTGAATCTCTCCTCCCTTGCCGAAACTGGCGCTCTCAAGTATATCAAAGATGTCAGGTGTCAGGATATACCTTCCAATTATTGCCAGGTCAGAAGGTGCATTTTTTACTTCAGGTTTCTCTACAAGGTCGATTATCCTGTAAACGTTATCTGCCTCTTTCAACCCTTTAATTATCCCATATTTATTTACATCCGCCATAGGAACCTGCTGAAGGGCGATAATAGGAGACTTGAGCCTCCTGTAAAGCTTTATCATATCCTGAAGGAGATTATAGTCAGGGTCAATAATATCATCACTCAGGAGAACTGCAAAAGGTTCATCTTTTACAAATGGCTTAGCACAATATATCGCGTGGCCAAGTCCAAGGGCTGCCCTCTGCCTGATATAGGCAAAGTTCAGATGGTTCAGTCTTCTAATTTCTTCAAGGAGCACCTTTTTCCCTGATTTTTTGAGACTCTCTTCGAGTTCGAAAGCTGAATCAAAATGGTCTTCTATAGAACGTTTGTATTTACCTGTAATAATAATAAACTCCTCTATCCCACATGCACTTGCTTCTTCGATTGCATACTGAATCATTGGTTTGTCGACAATAGGCAACATCTCCTTTGGGGAAGCCTTTGTTGCAGGCAAAAACCTCGTCCCAAGTCCCGCAGCAGGAAATATAGCCTTTCTTATTTTCTTTTCCATTATTGGATGTATATTATACCACATAGTGCTGGCAGTAAAAGGTTTTATAATAAAAAGGGAATCATATCCCGCTGAACTCCCAAAACTTTTAATACTTTATAAATACTGAAGGAGGTAATGAGTATTTTAAAAATAAAGCTTCATAAACAGCCTGTTCTTTTATCATCTGTTTGTATTACCTGTGGAAGAACTTTTGTCACAGAAAAGGTAGAGGCTATTTTATGGGAGGGCGAACAACGTATAGGTAATGTATGCAAAGAATGTATAAAGGTGGGTTGTCAAGAACTCCCTCATATTCTCAGGAAACAATCTCAAAATCTCATCGAAAGAGCAAAGATACTTGAGGAACTATCCAAAAAATTCATTGAGGGTCCTGCGTGGGAAGAATACCAAAAGGCATGTGAGGACAGGTTTGAAGAAAAAAGGAGGGAAACTCAGCCAAAAATGATTATGTCCAGGGTTCTCCTGATCGGGGAAGAGATAATCCCAAGAGAAGAAATCGAAGGACTTTCGAGCGAGCAGATGAAAATATTCCTTATAGAGGCAGATCCTTCAAAGTGGCCTCCGGAGATATTGCATCTTAAAAAGTATGCAGAAAAACAAATAGATGAACAGAATTTTTTCAGATCTGATGACAGAATATAAAGGACATTCTTTGTGATTACGAAAGATCTTATAGTAACTTTTTTAAAAAAGAAAGTCTCAAGACCCTTAAGTTTTCGAGAAATAGTCTTTTCCCTGAACCTTTCTTCTTCAGAAATACGCACTCTCAAAAGGATTCTCAGAGAATTGTCCAGAGATGGATATATTGTGAAGACAAGAAAAGGGCTCTATGGAACTGCAGAGGAAATGAGCCTCGTGACAGGCTATCTCGAGACACACAGGGATGGTTATGGATTTGTTGTACTGGAAGAGCCTGGAAAGAAGGATATCTTCGTCCCCCCGAGGGCAACACTTGGTGCTATGAACAATGACAGGGTTATTGCGAGGATTGAGAATCCAATTCGAAGAGAAGGCAGGATTATCAGGATACTTGAGAGGGCACATACACAAATAGTCGGGACATTTGAAGTCAGCAGGACAGGGTTTTATGTAAGGCCCAAGAACAAGCTTTTTCCTTTTGACCTCCATATTGCTTCTAAGGAGAGAGGTAGGGCAAGGAACAGAGATACCGTTGTCGCTGAGATAATAAGCTATCCTACAGACAAGAGATCACCGACAGGACGCATAATCAAGATATTAGACAAACCGGGAAATCCTAAAGATGAAATAGAGGGTATCATAGATGAATTCAACCTTTCAAGAAAGTTCACTCACAATGTCCTTGAAGAATCCAGAGGACTTTTTTCAAAAATCCCCATAGCCCCTCCTTTGCTAAAGGGGGGTGAGGGGGGATTACAAATGAAAAGAAAAGACCTTCGCGATCTTCCTACCGTTACCATTGACGGAGAGAGGGCAAGAGATTTTGACGATGCTGTATCAATCCAGAAGATGGATAACAAGTTCAGGCTATGGGTTCACATTGCTGATGTTGCGCATTTTGTGGGCTGGGATACGGAAATTGATATTGAGGCACGGAGAAGAGGTACAAGCGTTTATTTTCCTGACAGGGTTATTCCCATGCTTCCAAAAGACCTTTCAGAAGACCTCTGCAGCCTGAAGCCAAAAGTGGAAAGGCTGACATTTACAGTTGAAATGGAATTCGACAGTCACGGACAGAGACTTAGCAGCATGATATATCCAAGCGTCATTGTCAGCGATGAAAGGATGACATATACATCATTAAAAAAGATACTCATCGATAAAGACAAAGGGGAAAGAGAAAAATACAGTTATCTCCTTCATAATTTTGAGACAATGGGAGAACTATGCAATACCCTGAAGGCTCAGAGGCTTAAAAGGGGAAGCCTTGATTTCGACCTTCCTGAGCCAGAGGTTCTTCTCGATATCCAAGGTAATCCGGAAGCGATCATAAAGGCAGAAAGGAACTTTGCTCATATGATAATAGAGGAATTCATGATTGCTGCAAATGAGGCTGTCGCTGAGTACTTTGAAAGCCTTGGTGTACCGACCCTCTACAGGATACATGAAGAACCGGAACCCACCAGGGTTGAAGAGGTAATCAGAATTATTAATTCTCTTGAGACCTTAAAAGGCAGGAATACTATAAAAACCATAGATTTGTTAGACCTTATCAGGCATATACATGGATTACCTGAAGAGGAAATAATAAACCTCATGGTATTAAGAAGTCTGAAACAGGCAAGGTACTCTGCTGTGAATATTGGACATTTTGGGCTGGCATCCAAATGTTACACACATTTCACTTCTCCCATAAGGAGGTATCCAGACCTCATTATCCATAGAATATTGAGAGAGATCCTTGCAAAAAAACGTCTCAGTGATAAAAGGATACAGGAACTGGAGCATATGTTACCAGATATTGCCTTTCATTCTTCGAGAATGGAAAGGCAGTCTGATGAAGCTGAAAGAGCAGTTTTGGCTGCAATGAGGGTTTGGTTTATGAAGGATAAGACAGGTGAAGAATTTGAAGGAAAAGTAGTCTCAGTTACACCCTTTGGATTAAAGATAAGACTGAAAGATTACTATGTTGAGGGCTTTCTTCATGTTTCCTATATGACTGATGATTTTTATCAGTACGATGATAAAAGCAAGATCCTTTATGGAATTCATAAGAAAAAAAGGTTCAGTATAGGTAATGAGTTAATGGTCAGGATTGACAGAGTTGATATAGAGGAAAGAGAGATAATTCTTGGAATCTAAACATTGTTAAAAACAACATAAGGGAGAAATCCATAATGACTGAGAGAGTTAAAAATGCTATAACCCTTTTTGTTATAGCTGCGGTTTTTTTAATAATTTCACGCGTTGTCTTTAGATTTGTCTTTCCGTTCTTTTTTCTCTTCTTTCTGCTCGGGCTTATCTGCATAGTCTTTGGGATTTCTATCCTAAAAGGAGGTAAGAATAAAAGAGATTAAACCGAACTCCTGTAATCTTCCTCAAATTCCTCTTTCAGCTTTCTGGCCTCCTCCAATATTATTTTCAACCTTTTGTTTAACGGTACAATGTTTGAACTTTCTTTTAATCTCTCAGCAATTTTATCGATCTGGTGATTATATTTGCGTCTCCACATTGCTATCTTTTCCAATTCTCTGAAGTAAATCCCAAGGAGTTCCCAGGCAGCCTGTCTGTCACTTCTAAAGGCTATTTTCAGGGCAATCGCATATACTTTCGTGAAATCAATAAATCTGTTGAGTTCCGACGGACTCTTACCTATAGACTCAACGACGCCTTTAGCTATTTCTTCTGTACTTTTCAAATCTCTCCTTTCTGGTGCCGGAGGCCGGATTTGAACCGGCACGCCCTTTGGGGACGAGGGATTTTAAGTCCCTTGCGTCTGCCAATTCCGCCACTCCGGC
>DAITNM010000031.1:0-1546 GCA_036834585.1 Thermodesulfovibrionales bacterium
TAACCCTCCCCCCTCGAGGGGGAGGGCAGGGGTGGGGGGGAGACTCAGAACTCCGAACTCCGAAAGCTAATCCCCCCTCACCCCCCTTTACTAAAGGGGGGCAAGGGGGGATTACCGAGGCTTACGAAGATGAAGGCATACTTGTAGATTCTGGTCAGTTCAGTGGCCTTATGAGTGATGTTGCAAGGGGAAGAATAGCTCAGTTTATAGAAGAAAGAGGTATTGGCAAAAGAGTAGTTAATTTTAAATTCAGGGACTGGGGCATATCAAGGCAGAGATACTGGGGGACACCTATTCCTGTTATTTATTGTGAAAAATGCGGAGTAGTTCCAGTGCCTGAAAAAGACCTTCCTGTAATACTTCCAGAAGACGTGAAGTTTACTGGAAAAGGTGGTTCTCCCCTTATCGAGTCTGAGAAATTTTTAAATACTGACTGCCCTTTATGTAGAGGAATAGCAAGACGCGAGACAGATACAATGGATACTTTTGTTGACTCATCCTGGTATTTCATTCGCTACTGTTTTAAAAAAGGTGATATTGACTTAGACTCCGAGCTCCGAGCTCCGAACTCCGAACTCAAATACTGGATGCCTGTTGATCAATACATTGGAGGAGTTGAGCATGCAGTACTGCATCTCCTATACTCGAGATTTTTTCTGAAGGTGATGCGAGACCTTGGACTTATCGATTTGAACGAACCTTTTCAGAACCTGCTCACTCAGGGGATGGTCATAAAAGATGGTGCAAAGATGTCTAAGTCAAAAGGAAACGTTGTTGACCCTAATCACCTTATAGAAAAATATGGAGCTGATACATTAAGATTATTTTCCCTTTTTGCTGCCCCCCCAGAAAAAGACCTTGATTGGTCTGACCAAGGAGTTGAGGGAGCCTACAGGTTCTTAAAAAGGTTATGGGGAATCGCATATAAAAATCGTGACAAGTTACAAGTAACGAGTTACGAGTATAATGATATAAAATCATTACCCCTTACGGATTACGCATCACGGTTACTGCGGAAGACTCATCAGACGATTAGACGGGTTACAATAGATATAGAACGTGAATACCATTTCAATACTGCAGTAGCAGCACTGATGGAACTTGTCAATGAGATAGCTTCCTATGAGCCTGAGAAAGAAGAAGACTGGACAATTTTAAGATTTGCTATAGAAAATACATTGATCCTCCTCTCACCTTTTGCCCCTCATATAGTAGAGGAATTATGGGAAGCCCTGGGGAATAAGCCGAGCATATTTGAGCACAGATGGCCTGACTGGGATGAGGAGATAGCAAAAGAGGAGAAAATTGAACTTGTCATACAGGTCAACGGGAAACTCAGGTCAAGGCTCCTGATTCCCCATAGCATCTCTGATGTGGAGATAAAAGAAATGGCCCTTCAGCAAGGAAAGATAAAAGATATTGTTGGTAACAAAACAATCAAAAAAGTTATCGTTGTAAAGGGTAAATTAGTTAATATAGTTGTTGGAGACTAAGCAAAGAATGAAATTATGGTAAAGGCAACGATGCTTCTTTACCCAAATCCCCC
>DAITNM010000031.1:1646-2931 GCA_036834585.1 Thermodesulfovibrionales bacterium
TCGGAGAGGGCATTAAGAGACATGGCGACAGAGATAGTGGGTATCCTGATTTACTCCGTTAGAAAAGAAGATTCTTCTAACGGAGGTTACAAATGAGCTTTCAGGCATTTCTCAAGGAGATAGAAAAAGGACTGTCTTCCCCGGTCTATCTGCTATATGCATCAGACCCATTTCTTCATAGAGAGGCCATAGGAGAAATTAAAAAACTTGTACCCCATGAAGAAAGGGAATTCAATCTTCATATCTTCGATTTTTCAGCCGGGGCAGATGAGAAGACTTCTTTCGAACAGATATTAGATGTTGCAAATACAGCCCCATTTTTTGTAAAAAGAAGGTTTGTAATATCTTTAGGAAATCTCCAGAAACTCTCTAAGAATGACCTGAAAAGATTAGATACTTATGTCTCCAATCCTTCACCTTATTCAGTCTTCGTATTATGCCATGAAGGGATATTTAAAAAAGAGATGAGAGAAAGATTCAGAAACTTAAAGATCCTGTCCATCGATATCAGAGAAGCGGATATCCCATCATGGATAAAGCATAGGGGTAAGTTGAAAGGGCTTGAAATATCTGATGATGTAGCCGATTATTTGTTAGGCACTATAGGACTTGATCTTGGTCTTCTTTCAGCAGAGATTGAAAAAATCTCTTTTCTCGGAAAGCAGAAGGTATGTGTAGATGATATCTCTGAGATTATTGAGGGAGAAGGTTTCTATACCCCCTTTGATCTTGTTGAAGCCCTTGAGGAAAAGAATACTGAAAAGGTATTCAGGATCTACAAGGCATTGAGACAAACAACAGAAATTTATAACATCATAGGTATTTTAAACTGGTTGTATGGACGTTACCTCTCCCTTAAGAGAAGACAAAGGGGCGATGAATACTTTTTAAAGGTGTTTGAGATCCTCAACAGAGCTGATATAGATATAAAAAGCTCTGGAAGGGACTTTCCGATGGAATATCTTCTTGTTAAGCTGCTTCGGCTTTAGTAAGGGCGTTTACTTTCCTGGAAAGGTTAGATATCTTTCGAGAGGCATTATTTTTGTGAATAACACCCTTTAATGCAGCCTTGTTGAGTACCTGTATCGCTTCTTTTAATGCCTTGCCTGCATCTTCTCTATTACCTGAGGATACAGCAGACTCTACCTTCTTCACAAGGGTTTTAAGAGAAGTTCGAACAGCTTTATTACGGGCGTTCCTTTTCAGCGACTGTCTTGCCTTCTTAAGGGCTGATAGATTCTTTTTGGGTTTTGCTTTTGCTGGCAAATAGTTCTCCTTTCAAACT
>DAITNM010000031.1:3031-7664 GCA_036834585.1 Thermodesulfovibrionales bacterium
CTTAGTCTTTTTTGTGTTAAGATTTACTGCACACAATCCTTGGGCTAATGTTGGCATAATGGTAACAAAGGTAGGAAAAGTTTTTGAGGTGAAAAAGTACAAACCTGTATCTCTTAAAAAGGTAAGGACATATCCTTTAGAAAAAAGAAAAAGTAAAGTATCCTTTAATGTCCTGGCAACCCCTCCTCTAAAGGGAGATACCTTTATAGGTTTCATACGTAAACTTCCAGATATCCTTGCTGTTAATGACTTCAAATCTACTGTGCGTGCTGTTGTGAAGGCAAGACACAACAATAGGCCTGTAATTCTCGGTATGGGTGCACATCCAATAAAGGTCGGTCTTTCTCCTGTCATTATTGACCTTATGAAAAAAGACATTATTACAGCTATAGCAACAAATGGTGCATGTATTATTCATGATTTTGAGCTTTCTTTTATAGGCCGGACATCAGAAGATGTTCAGGAGGAATTACAAAAGGCCACCTTTGGCATGGCAAGAGAGACGGGAAGATATCTGAACAGGGCAATAAAAGAAGGTGCAAAAAAAGAATACGGGATAGGAAAGGCTGTGGGTGAACTTATATACAAGAGTGGATTCAGATTTAAAGAGAAGAGTATCTTTGCCACAGCCTATGAACTTAATATCCCTGCAACCGTTCATGTTGCTATAGGAACCGACATTATTCATATGCATCCTGATGCAGATGGTTTGGCGATTGGTGAAGGGAGTCTCAGGGATTTCAGACTCCTCACTGCGGTAGTCTCTGATTTAGAAGGCGGTGTATATATTAATCTTGGCTCAGCCGTTGTCATGCCAGAGGTCTTTTTAAAGGCATTAACAGTAGCAAGGAATTTAGGGAATAAAGTTGAGGATATAACTACAGTCAATATGGACTTTATCCAGCATTACAGGCCAAGAGAGAATGTCCTAAGGAGGCCTACTATCAAAAAGGGCTCTGCTTATGCTCTTACAGGTCATCACGAGATCATGTTTCCGCTCTTAGCAGGTGCGATAATTGAGGAGATAGGATAGAATGCTTAAGGAACTCAAGCATTATAAGAAGATTTATACTTTAAGAAAAAGGAGGTTATTTCTTATGAAGAAGATTGCTGTTGTTTCGTTCGTGATTTTCTTTTTTGTAGCTATGTGGTTATCTTTACCGCAACATGCGCAAGCAGGTCTTGAATGGAGTACACTTAAAAAGGTCAACCTAAAGACAAAGCCACTGGATGTCTCTTTATCTGAGGATGGTCAGCTATTATTCATCCTGACACCCGGGGAAATTCTTGTTTATTCAGTTCCAGAGGAGAAGATTACAAACAAGATTCCAGTTGGCAAAGACTTTGACAGACTTTCTTATTCGTCAAAGGCTAATGCTCTCACTGTTACCAGCAGTACTAAAAAAGCACTAGAGATAATTCTGCTTGAGTATGTGCATGAAATAGACATCGCTGGACTTCCTTACAAAGGCCCTGAAAATGCTCCTGTTACTATGGCAGTTTTCACTGACTACCAGTGACCCTACTGTGCGCGACTTGAGGCGCTCATCCAGCAGGTGCTGGAGAAATATCCGAAAGAGGTAAAGCTTGTTATGAAACACTTTCCACTTCCTATGCATGATTTTGCACGAAAGGCAGCCTTCGCTGCTTTGGCAGCAGCTAAACAGGGGAAATTCTGGGAATTCCATGAAAGGCTTTACTCAAACCAAAGTAGTCTAAACGAGACAAAAATTCAGGAGATCGCAAAGGAACTCAATTTAGATATAGAAAAGTTTAATCTGGATTTAAAAGATCAGACAATTGAGTCCCTGATTGATAGAGATATTAAGAATGGCCAAAAGGAAGGTGTGCGGGGAACACCGACAATTTTTATAAACGGAAAATTGCTTAGCAATCGCAGTATTCAGGGTTTTCAGCAGGCAATTGAGAATGAGTTAAAGAAAAAGAAGTAAACAAAAGAAGGGGCGCCCTACTGGGCGCCCCTTGAGTTTATGTCTTCAGCAAAGTAGAGTTGCCTCACGAACTACAATCATCCTCTACGTCACCATCGCAATTGTTGTCCATGCCGTCACATAGTTCAACCTTTTGTGAAATGGTCCTATGATAAATCTAAGATATATTTAGTTTTGTTATACTTTCAGTATGAAAAATCAGGAGATTGCGAAGATATTTAATGACATTGCTGACCTTCTTGAGATAAAAGGTGAGAATCCTTTCAGGATAAGGGCATACAGACGTGCAGCGCAGAATATAGAGGGGTTCTCGAAGGATGTTTCAGAGACATCGAAAGATGAGCTTATGAAAATCCCGGGAATCGGACAGGACCTCGCAGGCAAGATAGAAGAATATGTTAAGACAGGAAAACTTCAGTTCTATGAAGACCTTAAAAAAGAGGTGCCTGGAGGGCTCAGCACGCTCCTTTCTGTACCAAGCCTTGGTCCAAAAACAGCAAAACTTCTCTTTGAAAAACTAAAGGTTAAGGATTTAGAAACCCTCGAAAGGCTTGCTAAGGATCATAAACTTATCGGGCTGCCGGGAATAAAAGAAAAGACAGAAGAGAATATCCTGAAAGGGATCGAGATGCTAAAGAGGGGGGTGGAGAGGCAGCCATTGGGAAAAGTTCTCCCTATTGCCAATGATATTGTCAAGCACCTAAGACAAAAGGCACGTGTCAAGAAGTTAAGCATAGCTGGAAGCATAAGGAGGTGGAAGGATACTATCAAAGATATAGATATCCTTGCCACATCAGAAGACCCCAGACAGGTGATGAGCGTCTTTGTCCATCTGCCCTATGTTAAGGATGTCCTTATGCAGGGACCCACAAAGTCGAGTGTGATAATACATGAAGGATTGCAGGTTGACCTTCGTGTTGTTGAAGAAGAGAGCTTTGGTGCCGCACTGGCCTATTTTACAGGGAGCAAGGCTCATAACATACGATTGAGGGAGATGGCTGTGAAATCAGGCCTCAAGATAAATGAATACGGTATCTTCAGGGAAAGGGATGACAAGAAACTCGGTGGAAAGGAAGAAGAAGACGTTTACAGGATTCTCGGTCTTCCTTATATTCCTCCGGAGATGAGAGAAGACACGGGTGAGATTGAGGCTGCTTTGAAGGGAGGACTGCCAAGACTTGTTGAGCTTAAAGACATCAAGGGTGACCTCCATGTGCACAGTAAATGGAGTGATGGAAGCCATGATTTTGAAGAATTGACTGAAGAAGCAAGAAAAAGAGGATACGAATATATTGCAATAACAGATCACTCAAAAGGCCTTGGTATAGCAAGGGGACTTACAGCAGAAAAACTCCTAAATGAGAAAAAGAAGATAGATGCATTAAATAAAAAATTAAAAGGATTCAGGCTTCTTGCTGGCATTGAGGTTGATGTCAGGAGTGACGGACAATTAGATCTCCCTGATGATGTTCTGAAAAAGATGGATATTGTTGTTGCCTCAATTCACTCAGGCTTCAAGCAGAGCAGAGAACAGCTTACGAAGAGATTGGTATCTGCCATGAAGAAGCCTTATGTTTCAGTAATCGCCCATCCAACAGGAAGATTAATCGGGGAAAGGGATCCCTATGATATTGATATAAACGAGATTTTTAAGACAGCAAAAGAAACAGGAACTGCTTTCGAGATTAACGCATATCCCCTCAGATTGGACCTCAATGATGTACACTCAAGAATGGCAAAGGAGATGGGAATACCTCTGGTTATAAGCACAGACACACATATAATCAGCCAATTTGACTACATGGCCTATGGAGTCTCTATTGCAAGGAGGGGATGGCTTGAAAAAGAGGACATTCTGAATACCTTGAACTATGATTCTCTCATAAAGGCGTTGAAGAAAAATAAAACCCAAACTTAGCGATAAGAAATGTCATTTCAAGACCCCTTATTTTAGTTCACTTTTAATCTGTTCTGATATCCACTCTCAATTATTCCTTTACACAATTGCAGAAAGGACTTGATATTAAAAGGATTATTGGTTATGGTAAATATTATGAAAAGGTCTGGAAAGGCTATACCAAAAATGTCACTTAGGGATAAAACGGTTATTATTAGTGGCGCCACAAGGGGTATAGGCCGTGCTATCGCTATCGATTTAGCAAGGGAAGGTGTAAATATTAGTTTTAATTTCTTAAAAAGTTATAAAGATGCAGAGAATTTGGAAAAAGAAATAAAAGATTTTGGTGTTAAAGTCAAATCATTTCAAGTGGATATTAGAAATTATGATGCAGTGAAATCCTGGGTAGATAACACCAAAGAACTATTTGGTGGTATAGATATTGCTATAAATAATGCGGGGGTAATTAAAGATAAGGCGCTTGCTCTTATGGAACCTGACGATTGGCACGAAGTAATTAATACTAATTTAGATGGGACATTCAATCTTTCCAGGGCAGCGATCATAACATTTATAAAACAGAAAAGCGGCGTTATAGTAAATATTACTTCGGTTAGCGGAATTGCAGGTATGTCACGACAGACTAATTATTCCGCATCTAAGGCAGGGATAATTGGGTTTACCAAATCTCTTGCAAAGGAAGTCGCATCCTATAATATCAGGGTTAATGCAGTTGCCCCTGGTTTTATTGAAACAGATATGCTTAAAGATTTAAAAGAAGAAT
>DAITNM010000031.1:7735-8010 GCA_036834585.1 Thermodesulfovibrionales bacterium
AGGGTTGTAAGATTTTTAGTCAGTGATGAGGCAGGCTATATTACAGGCCAGACTATTGTCATAGATGGCGGAATGTCACCCTGAACTTGATTCAGGGTCTAAAGAGATGCTGAAATAAATTCAGCATGACAATATTGAGGTGTTTTTGGCTAAAAAACGAATAGTGATAACTGGTATAGGAGTAATTGCTCCGAATGGTATAGGAAAGGAACAATTCTGGACTGCTTTGAAGGAAGGTCGGTCCGGCATTAAGCCAATTAGCCGATTTGATACAA
>DAITNM010000032.1:0-7773 GCA_036834585.1 Thermodesulfovibrionales bacterium
GTTGATAAAAATATATAAAGAAGTTATATTATCTGAAATTTTTGTAGATGACTCATAGAGGAGGTGTCGAATGCTGATAGATATTGTGTATGCGATGGGGCCGAGTCCAGGAGGCGGCGGGCAACAGGGTTGGGGTGCATTAGGGAGCCTTATCCCTCTGATACTAATATTTGTCATCTTTTATTTTTTACTAATAAGACCTCAACAGAAAAGGGCAAAAGACCACAGAAAGATGATAGAGAACCTCAAGAAAGGAGACAAGATTGTCACATCCGGTGGCATTCACGGTGTAATTGAAGCTGTGGGTACAAATACAGTCACAGTCAAGATTGCTGAAAATGTTAAGGTAAAATTGGGTAAAGCTTATATTGCAGCGCTCAGAGCCCCCTCAGAAGAAGACTGAGTTTAATTTAGGATTTTACTAAAAGTGGAGGTCTGGTGAAAAAAAAGATTCTCTGGAGGTTAATCCTCATAGGTCTTACTCTTATCCTTGCATTTGTCTTTTTTCTTCCCAACACAGCAGCATTTAAATATATGCCTGAATGGTGGAAGAAGAATATGCCAAATAAAGGAATTGTCCTCGGACTTGATCTGCGAGGAGGACTTCACCTCGTATTCGAGGTTGAAGGAGATAAGGCTGTTGAGATAACCACAGAGAGGTATGCCTCAACATTAAAGGACATTCTCACGAAGAGAGGATTCACAGCCGATATTAACAGAAGTGGAATAAATATAACAATAAGTCCTGCAACCCCTGAGATAAGAAAAGCTGTTGAAGAAAACTATCCAACATTATCACCTGTCGAGACAACAGGGAGGCTTGTGTATAAACTATCCGACAACGAGGCGCGGCGTATAAAAGAGAGTGCTATTGATCAGGCTCTCGAAACGATTCGCAACAGGATAGACCAGTTCGGTGTTGCAGAGCCGACTATCCACAGGCAGGCTGAAAATGAAATCGTAGTTCAACTTCCCGGGGTCAAAGACCCTAAACGTGCTGTTGATATTATTGGCAAGACAGCCCAGCTCGAATTTAAGCTTGTGGATGATGACGCTAAAGTTGCTGCAGAACTTCCCCAGTCCATCTTGCCTGGCGAGGAAGAGAATCTCCTGATGCAGTTTGCCGGAAGAATACCTGAGGACGACGAAATACTCTTTGAGAAAAGGGTAAACAGAGAGACTGGCGCAGTTACAAAGATGCCCATCCTTCTTAAAAAACAGGCAGCCCTCACGGGCGACCTTTTGAGCGATGCAAGAGTAGATATCGACACAAGGTTCAATGAGCCCTATGTGTCGATATCATTCAATACAGCAGGCGCAAAAATCTTCGACGAGGTGACAGGAGCAAATGTTAAAAAGAGGCTTGCGATCATCCTTGACAATGTTGTCTATTCAGCTCCAGTTATACAGGAAAGGATTTCAGGAGGACATGCCCAGATAACAGGACGCTTCTCAATGGAAGATGCAAAGGACCTTAGCATTGTGCTGAAGTCAGGTGCTCTGCCTGCACCCCTGAAGATGCTCCAGAATGTTACTGTAGGGCCCTCTCTCGGGAGAGACTCTATAGAGGCAGGAAAATTAGCAGGCATAATTGGAACAATAGCGGTTGTTGTATTCATGATGTTCTACTACAGGTTTTCAGGACTCATAGCTGACTTAGCACTCCTTTTTAACATTATCCTCCTCCTTGGTGCAATGGCATCACTCAATGCTACCCTTACCCTGCCGGGCATAGCAGGAATTATACTTGCTATCGGTATGGCAGTTGACTCAAATGTCCTAATGTTCGAGAGGATGAGAGATGAATTGAGGGCAGGCAAAACTCCAAAGGCTGCTGTTGATTCAGGATACCATAAGGCGTTCTGGACGATCTTTGACTCTCATGTTACAACATTAATCACAGCGGCAGTCCTCTTTCAGTTTGGCACAGGTCCAATAAAGGGATTCGCCGTAACCCTTAGCCTTGGCGTTGCCATAAATCTTTTCACAGCACTCATAGGAACAAAAACAGTCTTTGATATTATCAATAGCATGAAAGAAATGAAAAAGCTGAGTATATAAGCCAATGATCTGTAAGGAGAACATTAATGATAGAGCTGGTTAAAAATCCTAATATCGATTTCCTCGGAAAAAGATACATTGCTTTTGCCCTTTCAGGAATCCTCTCCCTCCTTGGCATCCTTGCGATAATACAGATAGCAAGGGGTCAGGCAAACCTCGGAATTGATTTTGCTGGCGGAACTTCCTTGCAATTAAAGTTTGAGAAACCTATTGTGCTCCACGAGATCAGAATTGCCCTCGAAAAAGGAGGCTTGAAGGACTTTGATCTCCAGGACCTTCCAACAGAGAACAAGATCCTTATAAGGATGAAAAAAAGTGAGGAAGTGCTTGGTCATGGTGCAGAGGCTATTACATCCCTACTAAGCCAGAAATTCCCTGATAACAAGTACGTTGTTGATTCCACGACTGTTATAGGGCCAAAGGTTGGTGGAAGGCTAAAGACAGATGCTGCAAAAGCAATAGCTGTTGCTGTTATCGGACTCCTTGTATACGTTGCATTCAGATTCCAGGTTAGATTCGGTGTTGGTGCAACTATTGCGACCTTTCACGATGTCCTCGCTGTGCTCGGATTATTTTACATCATGGGAAAGGAGATGAATCTCATCCTTGTTACTGCCCTTCTAACAATTGCTGGTTATTCTCTTACAGACACCGTCGTGGTATTTGACAGAATACGGGAGAATCTGAAATTGAGGCAAAGAGAAGAAGTTCAATCTGTTATGAACAGCAGTATAAATGAGGTTCTATCAAGAACAATCATAACCTCCTCAACAGTCTTTCTCACATCATTAGCATTATTTTTCTTTGGGGGAGAGGTAATACATGACTTCTCTCTTGCGATGATAATGGGGGTCATCGTCGGAACTTATTCATCTATATTTGTTGCAAGTCCGGTAGTGCTTCTGTGGGGGGGCAAAAGGCCATTTGCGAAGAAATAGACACGGGGAATCGGAGAATTAGAAATTTCTCCCTGTCTCCGTGTCACCCATTCCCCGAGTCCTTCACAATGAACAGTCAATGGTTTATAAACAGGACTAACCAGGAATATATAAACTATTTATCAAAAGTTACATCCCTTTCGCCTGTAGTAGTTCAAATATTGATCAACAGGGGCTTAAAGAGTCCTAATGAGATATCTGATTTCCTGAATCCGAGATTTTCAAATCTCTCTGACCCTTTCAAACTTATAGGTTTAGAAACTGCTGTTGAAAGAATAAAAGAGTCATTAAAATCGAGTGAAAGAGTTCTTGTTCACGGCGACTACGATGCAGACGGACTCTCTGCTACGGCGATAATGGTTCACGTCCTCAAAAAACTGGGATTGGATGTCCACTACTTTATACCAAACAGGGCTGCCCACGGGTATGGGTTCAATCTTGCAGGGTTACAAAGAGCTAAAGAACTTGGAGCTAAGCTCATAATCACTGTCGATTGCGGGATAACATCTTTTGAGACAGTAGCCCTATCAAAAAAAGAAGGAATTGATGTAATCATAACCGATCATCACGAACCAGTCAGGAGTCAGTCTGCGACCCATGGGAAGTCAGATTCCGGAAGTCAGAATAAAGACCATACAATAATGACTGATGACTTTTTACTTCCAGATGCAATTGCTGTTATTAACCCCAAAATCTCATCCAGAAACAAGTTCGGGATCAACTCTTATCCCGAAACAAGTTCAGGATCGAATCTTTCCGGTGCGGGAGTCGCCTTCAAGTTTGCTCAGGCATTAGACCAAATTTATAATGATTCATGTATAACGAGTAACGTGTTTCTCGACCTTGCTGCCATCGGCACTATTGCCGATGTTATTCCTATTACAGGTGAAAACCGGATTCTTGTAAAAGAAGGGATAAGGCTTATAGAAAATGGGGTGAGGCCTGGATTGAGAGCCCTAAAATGGGTTTCTGGCATCGATGCAAAAGAGGTCAAATCAGGTATGTTATCATTCACAATAATACCGAGAATCAATGCGGCTGGCAGGATCTCAGATGCTAACAGCATTGTAAAACTTCTGCTGACTGATTCTGATGATGAGGCTGTTGAAATCTCATCCTGGCTCGATAAGCTTAATTCAGAAAGGCAGCAGATAGAAGAAAAGATTTATCAGGAAGCCCTCCTTAAGCTTAACTCTAAAGGCGCCCGATCAGCAATTGTACTCTCATCAGAAGGGTGGCATCCAGGTATTATCGGAATTGTAGCATCAAAAATTGCAGAGGCTTTTTATAGACCGACTTTTGTTATTTCTTTAGACGGAAACTCTGCCAGGGGCTCTGCAAGGAGTATCCCATCTTTTGACATATACAGAGGGCTCACAGGCTGCGTGGAATTCCTCACAGACTTTGGTGGCCATAAACAGGCTGCCGGGTTCAGACTGAATCCTGAAGATATTTCATCTTTTGAGGAAAAAATTAACATAATTGTAAATGAAACCCTTACAGAAAATAATTTTATACCCTCCCTCGAAATAGATGCAGATGTTAATCTATCTCACATAAATTTCAAACTGGTAAATGAACTCAAAATGCTTGAACCTCTTGGATTCGGAAATTCAGCCCCGCTTTTAGGTTCTAAAGGGCTCGAGGTTTTTTCACCGAGAGTGGTCGGTAGCAACCACTTGAAGATGAAACTCAGACAGCGGTCATACTCCATTGATGCAATAGGTTTTGATATGGCTGTATTGTTTGATGGACTGGGGGCCTCAACAATGATTGATGCTGTATTTACACCATCCATCAATGAATGGGAAAAAGCAAAGCGCCTTCAGTTAAACTTAAAGGCATTCAGACCAAGCCTCTAAACAGTGACAAGTTAAAAGTAACGAGTTACAAGTAAAAATCTGGAAAATTTCGAGCTTTCAACTTCTCATTACTCATTACTCGTTGCTGTTTCTAACGTTGTATAATAAATTATGCCTGAAGAATCCCTAACCATAGATGACCTGATGAGAAAGGTCCGTTCTTATAATCCCGATGCGGAGATTGAAGTACTGAAGCGGGCTTATCAATTCTCAAGCGAAGCCCACTCAAGCCAGAAACGAGTAGAAGGTTCACCTTTTATAGAACATCCTGTTGCCGTTGCTTCAATCCTTGCTGGTATGAAGATGGACACAGCAACTATTGCTGCAGGACTTCTGCATGATACTATCGAAGATACAGGCAAGACGAGAAAAGATATAAAGGGGCTCTTTGGTGAAGAGATTGCATTCCTTGTGGAGTCTGTAACAAAACTGTCCAAGATAGTCTTCAAGACAAAAGAAGAGGCCCAGGCAGAAAACTTCAGGAAAATGTTTCTTGCAATGTCAGAAGATGTTAGGGTAATGCTCATAAAATTTGCTGACAGACTTCACAATATGCGAACACTCAAGCACCTTCCCGAGACCAAACGCAACAGGATTGCTTTGGAGACTCTCGAAATCTATGCACCAATAGCAAACAGGCTCGGTATCGGATGGTTAAGGACAGATCTTGAAGATTTAAGCTTTAAATTTCTCATGCCAAAACTCTATAGCGAGCTCGTGAAGAAAGTTGCCAAAAGAAAGGAAGAACAGGAAGGGTACCTCAATGAACTCATCGAGGTAGTAAATAACAAACTGAAGGAGGCAGATCTCCCGTGTAAAGTATCGGGGAGGGTAAAGCACTATTATGGTATCTACCTGAAGATGCAGAAACAGAGTATTCCCTTTGAACAGGTTCACGATGTCCTCGGTCTGAGAATAATCACGGATACAAAGGCTAATTGTTATGCAATACTCGGCTTGATTCATTCCCTCTGGACACCTGTACCCGGAAGATTCAAAGACTATATTGGCGTGCCAAAGTCAAACATGTACCAATCTCTTCAAACTACTATTATTGGTCCAAGGGGAGAAAGAGTCGAGTTTCAGATAAGAACCCAAGAGATGCATTTGATTGCAGAACATGGAATCGCATCTCACTGGAAGTATAAAGAAAAAGGGAAGATTGATGAAAAAACCAGCAAATATATCTCCTGGCTTAGAGACATAATCCAGGAGCAGAAAGAGCTCCCGGATGCTAAAGACTTTCTTGAAGCTGTTAAGGGTGAGGTATTTCCGAATGTTGTATATGTCTTTACCCCACAGGGAGATATAAAGGAGCTTCCTGTGGGTTCAACACCCTTGGATTTTGCCTTCAGCATTCATACAGAGGTAGGGCATAGATGTGTTGGTGCAAAAGTAAATGGAAGGATCGTGCCTCTCAGGTATACTCTCAGAAGTGGTGATACTGTCGATATCATAACCTCTCCTACCCACGGGCCGAGCAGGGACTGGCTTAAATTTGTTGTTACACAACGTGCAAAGAGCCGGATAAAGCAGTGGATAAAGGCTGAAGAAGGGAAACAAGCCATTGAACTGGGCACCAAACTCCTTGAAGAAGAGTTTAAGAGGCATAACCTTAGCCAATCCGTTCTCAGGTCAGAAGAAATGCAGAGAGTTTTAAAAACCTTTAACCTTCAATCCCTTGAGGACCTCTCTGTATCCATCGGATATGGAAGATTATCAGCCCATCAGGTTGTAAACAAGCTGGTTCCGGAGAAACCGGTTGAGCAAGTTCCTGCTGCAAAGGTGACGAAACCTCCAAAAGAGCAGAAAGGCATCACCATAAAAGGAGTGGATGAAGTCTTATATCATATAGCGAAATGTTGTTTCCCTGTGCCGGGTGACAAACTTGTAGGTTTTGTAACAAGAGGAAGGGGTGTTACAATTCATCGCGAGGACTGCTCCAATCTCGACAGGCTTGCTATTGATCAATCAAGACTTGTTGATGTTGAGTGGAAGTCAACAGATGATACAACATCACCAGCAAGACTTTTTGTGGAAACTGTTGATAAGCCCGGTATCCTCGCGAATCTCAGCTCCCTCATTTCATCCGTCGATGTCAACATTAGCCATGTACAGGCAACTTCAACAGAGGACAAAAAAGCATACATTATATTTATTCTCGAGGTAAAGGATAAAGGCCAACTCTCAGGACTCACCCAAAAGATTGCTCAGATGGAAGGAGTCCTGAAAGTTAGCAGATAAAATAATGATTAAGTCCCCAAAAGTTCTATGATAGCGTCAGCTTTTTTATAACCCGGCATGACTCTCCCGTCGGGCGTGATGAGTGCAGGTGCACCTGTAATACCTAATTCTTCACCAAGTTTCATATTCTCATCAATAACAGATGTTTCACATTTTGGTTTTGGCAATTCTTTTTTCTCAAAGGCATCATCAAGAAGCGTAAGAGATTTCTCACAGACAATTGCTTTTGCCTTTTCATAAGCCCCTGGATGCATCTTCAGTGGGAACATTTTTATAAAAAATGCTATGTCTTTCCTTTGCTCTATGACCTTCTTCATCTCCTGATGAAGTCTTGCACAGTATGGTCACTCAGGGTCGTCAAAAACAATAACACGATACTTTGCTTCTTTGTCACCCATCACAATAGCATCGTCAAGAGGAATCTTTGATACATCAACCTTATTGAGCTCAGTAAGCCTCTCCTGTGTGAGATTCTTTTTTCCCTCAACCAAAATGATCCCACCTGATATCAGGTATTTTTTTGAAGAATCAACATATACCAAATTCTTTTTACCACCTGCTTCAATATCCACCTCCCATAAACCTTCAACAGGGCTTTTTCTCACTCCTATAACTTTGATATTCGGGTCAAAGTTTTTAAGTAGTGATAAAGCCTCATCTACACTCAG
>DAITNM010000033.1:0-5953 GCA_036834585.1 Thermodesulfovibrionales bacterium
GGATGGTACTGATCCATTATATTGATATAGGTATTCTTTGAAATCTCCTCAGCAATAAACTTCACAACGCCCTCAGTACCTGCAATCCCTTCGGGAAGAACAAGATGTCTTACGAGGAGACCTCTCAGTGCGATTCCTTTATCTATTGTGAGATCCCCTACCTGTCTGTACATCTCCTTTAACGCTGTTTTTGCAGCATCTGGATAATCTTCGGCAGAGGAATATTTCAATGCCATTTCAGGGTCTATATATTTAAAATCAGGCATGTAAATATCAACAACTCCCTCCAGGAGCTTTATTGCATGAAGGGATTCATACCCGCCGCAGTTATACACAATTGGGACGTTAAGTCCTTTCTCAGAGGCGATCTGTATAGCCCTGAGCATCATCGGCATCTGATGTGTTGGTGTAACAAAATTAATGTTGTGGCATCCCTCACGCTGCAGTGAGAGCATGATATCCGCAAGTTTCTCAAACGATATCTCAACACCCTCTCCGAGATGGCTTATCGAGTAGTTCTGACAAAAGAGACAGCCGAGATTACAGTTGCCAAAGAAAATGGTGCCAGAGCCGGATCTCCCGACAAGAGGTCTTTCCTCACCAAAATGAGGACCCCAACTCGACATAAAGGGTTTGTCCCCTGTTCTGCAGAATCCCAGCTCACCTGATGTCCTGTCAACCTCGCACTTCCTTGGGCATAAGGTGCACTTCTTCAAGATCTCTTCTGCCTCTCTTACCTTGTCAGACAAAACCCGGGAAGGTAAAAGTTTATATGCAGGAGTAAAAGTATCTAATTTCGTTTCCATTTTTTTATTATAACAATTCATATTTCTTTGAAATATCGAAGCTCTTTTATCTTCTCAGACATATCCTCTGGCACAGAAGCTGAAAATTCGAGATACTTTCCGGTTACCGGATGAATAAACCCCAACAGTTCTGCGTGAAGCATCTGCCGTGGAAATGAGATCTTTTCCCTTCCTTTGATCTCTATCTCAACTTTCTTGCCGTATGTTTTATCCCCAAGCACCGGGTGCCCCATTGATGCAAAATGCACCCTTATCTGGTGTGTCCTGCCAGTTTTGAGTTTTACCTCAATTAAGGTTGCGTTTCCAAATCTCTCCAGAACCCTCCATATCGTAAATGCTTCTTTTCCCTTTTTTACGCGAGTTGACATCTTTTTTCTGTCAGATAGAGAACGACCTATTCTAAGTGATATCTCTCCCTCATCCGCAGTGAGGTTTTTATAAACTAATGCAATATATTTTTTATTTATTGTTTTTTCCCTGAACTGTTCAACGAGGTTATAGTAGACTTCATCATTCAGGGCAATAACCATCACACCAGAGGTGTCTTTATCAAGCCTGTGCACAACACCTGGCCTCAACGGCCCACCAACTGCAGCGAGTTTTCTGCAATGATAGTAAAGTGCATTCATCAGAGTTCCATGGCTGTGACCAACAGAGGGATACACAACCAAGCCTGCAGGTTTATTTACTGTAACAAGATAATCATCCTTATAGAGAATATCCAAGGGGATTGGCTCAGGGATAAGTCTCTCAATTTTTTCTTCAGGAATGCTCCAGGAAATAATGTCTTCTGCTTTTACCTTGTAATTTTGACTCTCTGTTTTTCCATGGACAAAGACATTACCTTTTTCAATGAGTTTCTTTATCTGTGACCTTGTAACTCCTGTCTTTTTTGCAAGAAATGTATCAAGCCTTTGACCTGCTTCTGATAATTGGACCAATATATTCTGAACGGATTTCATAGAATTAATTATAGAAAATATGTTCATTTGCAGGTAGGGTATTTTAAAAAATATATTCCCTATATGTGTGAGCTATAACTTCACTAACATCTGACAAAATATGTCATGATCTTAAAACTTCACAATCTGACAAAGATATTTCTTTTGAAAATTAACAGTTTGTATTCAGATTATACTGGCACAGAATTTGCGAATTTTTAAAAATAATGAATCATATTTTGGCTAAAAGTAACAACAATTTATAAAGAAGTGAGATTGATAAACAATGCGGATATATGAGCTTGCTAAAAAATTAGGAGTAAAAAGCAAAGGTATTCTTTGCGAGCTTTCTAAACTTGGTATTGAAGAAAAAACACATTCTTCTACCATCGAATCTGGCCTGGTAAAGACAATAGAGGATATTTTACTCAAAGGCGGCATTGACCATAAAGAGGCTGATAAAAAGGAGAGATTACAGGCACTTAAAAAGTTAAGTAAGGATAGATTGTCAGAGTATCTGAAAAATGGAATGCTTGATAAAGATTCAGAATATGTAAATCTTTGGGAAGATAGAAAGGCAGAGGTTCCACCTGAGAAAGAAGAGTCAGAAGACCCAATGCCGAAAAATGATGAGGGACTGAAAACAGATTTGTCTGATGTATCATCTTCATGGCAAACAATGGCACATTCCTACGGGGTAAAACAGGAAAATATTGCTGAGCACAGGTCTATCATTATTGGTCTTGTCATCTCAGCTATATTCATTATTACTGTCCTGTTTTTTACCGTGATCAATTATTATGTTTGGAAAGATAAACCACATGAGAGACCTCAAACAAAATCTTTAGACCTCCCTGTTCAAGAGGAGGAATCAAGAGGGCAGGTTGAGTCAGGGATATCTACCCTACCTCAGGATAATGGAATAGTATCTCAACCACTATTTACCATTCAGGTAGGTGCTTTCAACGATGCCTATTACGCAAAGGCTCTTAAAACAAGGCTCAATAAAAAGGGGTATCATGCCTTTATCACAATCTCATTCTCAAAGAAGGGGAGATTCTATAAAGTATTGGTAGGCAAATTCAGCAACAGGGGAAAGGCAGAGATGTTATCTGCAAAAATTAAAAGGGCTGAAGGTATTCAGACATTTGTAACTTTGTGGAAGAAGCAATATTTGAAAAATTCAAAGTCATCTTCATTAAGGGTAGGTATTTACAAATGTCTCGCAAAACAGGAAACACCGGCACTTTACTTTTTATATTACATCTCTTAATAATCTTCTCAAAGAGAAACAACCAGTATATGCCAATTTATGGTATTATTTTCCTTCATGGAAAAAAGGCTTCAGAAGATTATCTCTGAAATGGGCATTGCTTCGCGGAGAAAAGCGGAGGAACTCATTCTTGAGGGAGAAGTGACTGTTAATGGCAAGGTTGCAACAATCGGAATGAAGGCAGATCCTGAAAAAGATTACATAAGGGTTGGAGGGAAGCTGATTACAGGGTTTAGGAAGGGCATCAGAAAAGTGTATCTGATGTTCAATAAGCCAAGAGGCGTTGTGACGACCTTGTTTGATCCTGAAGGGAGAACCACTGTAAAGGATTTTCTGAAAGGTGTAAAATACAGAGTGTTTCCTGTAGGAAGACTTGATTTCGACTCTGAGGGGCTTCTCTTGTTGACAAACGATGGGGATTTTGCCCATGCCGTAATGCATCCTTCAAAGAAGATATCAAAGACATACCTCGTTAAGGTAAAGGACATAATAGAAGAAAAAAACATTGAGAAATTACAGAGAGGAATAAGTCTTGAAGATGGAAAAACCCTGCCCGCTAAGATAAGGAAAGTTAGGGAGTTAGAGAAAAACTCCTGGATTGAGATCACCCTTTTTGAAGGCCGAAAAAGGCAAATCAGGAGGATGCTGGAGTATATTGGTCATCCTGTTATTGTTCTGAGAAGAATCAGTGTTAACGGGCTTAAACTGAAAGACCTTAAAGAAGGGGAAATCCGGCATTTAACCCCTGATGAGCTCAAGCTTATCAGAAGAAAGACAAGCTTGTATGATTCGTGACAAAGGCTGTGGTGAGATAAGAGAGTCGGAGGTCGGGAAAAAGATGACCCTCTGCGGATGGATCTTCAGGCGGAGAGACCATGGAGGACTCATCTTTGTGGATTTACGAGACAGAAGCGGAATACTTCAGGTGGTCTTCAGCCCCGATGTATCACCCAATGCACATGAGCTTGCACATGAGCTGAGGAGTGAATATGTGATATCTGTAACAGGTGAACTCAGGAAGAGGCCTGATGGTACAGAGAACCCCAATCTACCAACAGGCATGGTCGAGATGTATGCAGAGACACTTGAGGTCTTAAACAAGTCAGCTCCCTTACCTATTAATATTGAAGATGCCGGGGAGGCATCAGAGACATTGAGGCTTAAACACAGGTATCTCGATTTGAGAAGACCTGAGATGCAGAGGAATTTAATCATACGTCATAAGGTAACCAAAGTCATCAGGGATTATCTTGATGGGAAGGGATTTCTTGAAATCGAGACACCAGTTCTCACAAAATCCACTCCTGAAGGTGCAAGAGACTATCTTGTCCCGAGCCGTCTGAACCCGGGTTGTTTTTATGCATTGCCGCAGTCGCCGCAACTGTTCAAACAGATATTGATGGTTTCTGGCTTTGAAAAGTATTTCCAGATTGTGAAGTGTTTCAGGGATGAAGACCTGCGCGCAGACCGTCAACCTGAGTTCACACAGGTTGACCTTGAGATGTCCTTTGCCGATAGGGAAGATGTCATGGGAATAATAGAAGGCATGATGAAGAGGCTTTTCAAGGATGTCCTTGATATTGAGATAGATACGCCCTTTGAAAGATTGAGTTTTCATGATTCTATGGAGAGGTTCGGAACTGACAAGCCTGATTTACGATTTGGTCTTGAACTCAAAGACATGGCTGACCTCTCAGAAAAGGGCTCATTCAGGGTATTCCTCGATACACTCCAGTCTGGCGGAAGAATCAAGGCCATTAAAGGAAAAGGCATGGCAGATCTTTCAAGGAAAGAAATAGATTTGCTTACAGAAGATGCTTTATCTTTTGGTGCGAGAGGACTTGCGTGGATTAAGGTGAAAAATGGTTTTGAATCTCCAATAGCAAAGTTTTTCCCTGATGAGGTGCTGAGGGAAATGTCCAGGAGGCTTGAGGCAGAAGAGGGCGATTTGATGCTCTTTGTTGCTGACGAGGAGAAGGTCGTTCATGATGTTCTATCCAGAATGAGGATTGAGCTCGGGAAAAGATTGAACCTGATAGGGGAGGGGTATAAGTTCGTCTGGATTACGGATTTTCCACTCCTCGAATGGAATAGGGAAGAAAGCCGGTTCGAAGCAATGCATCATCCTTTTACATCTCCTATGGATGAGGATATGGAGAAATTGTTTTCTGTGAATATTGCTAACATCAACCCTGAGACTTCTGACTACAGACTTTTGGCGAATGTAAAGGCAAAGGCTTACGATATTGTTCTCAATGGATATGAGATTGGTGGCGGGAGCATACGTATTCACAGGCGTGATCTACAGAGAAAGATGTTCGAGATTCTCGGGATATCAGAAGAGGAAGGAAGGATAAAATTTGGTTTCCTCCTTGAAGCCCTTGAATATGGTGCACCTCCTCATGGAGGTATTGCACTTGGGCTTGACAGGCTTGTAATGATCATGGTTGGTGCAACATCAATCAGGGATGTGATTGCCTTTCCAAAGACACAAAAGGCAGCATGCCTTATGAGTGGTACCCCATCACAGGTTGACCTAAAACAGCTAAAAGAGCTTCATATCAAGACAGAACTGCCATAAGATTCATTTGTCATTGCGAGGAGCAGCGACGAAGCAATCTCTATAACTTCTAAAACTTCTCTATATTCTCAATATATGAGTCGTAATTGCGTTTTGTTTCGACTATGCTGTCCCCACCAAATTTTTCCAGGAAGGCATCTGTGATAGTCAGGGCAGCCATTGCCTCTCCTATCACTCCTGCTGCTGGAACCGCACAAATATCAGAGCGTTCATAGGCTGCTTTTACTGGTTTCTTTGTAATAATGTTAATAGACCTGAGTGCCCTTCTTAATGTCGGTATGGGTTTCATTGATGCCCTTAGGATGATGGGCATACCATTTGTTATTCCACCCTCTATTCCTCCAGCATAGTT
>DAITNM010000033.1:6053-7706 GCA_036834585.1 Thermodesulfovibrionales bacterium
TGTTCTGCCATCTCAAAACCGAGGCCAACTTCAACACTTTTTATTGCCTGGATGCTCATAAGTGCCTGTGCAAGTCTCCCGTCAAGTTTTCTATCCCATTGGACATGATTTCCTAAACCTGCAGGGACACCTATCACAAAGATCTCGAATATTCCACCGAGGGAATTGCCCTCTTTGATTGTTTTGTCTATTAGTTTGATCATCTTTTTTGTTGTCTCTTTACTCGGACATCTGACAGGGGACATCTCAGCCTTTTTGAATATAGATTCAAGGGTTCGAGTGCTCTCACTTGACCCCTTGACGCCTTGACCCCTGTATCCCTTGATCCTGATTTTGCCTATTTGAACTACGTAACTTCCAACATGAATTTCAAATCCAGAAAGAAATTTCTTGGCAATTGCTCCTAAGGCAACTCTCATGGCGGTTTCTCTCGCACTCGAACGTTCAAGAATATCCCTTATGTCATGATGGTAATACTTTATGGCACCTGATAGGTCTGCATGGCCAGGCCTTGGTTTTGTTACTGGTGGTATCGAACCTTTTGCATCCTGATAAGGTGACATCCCTTCAATCCAGTTTTTCCAGTCTTTATTTTCGATGGAAAGACTGATTGGAGAGCCTATAGTTTTTCCCCACCTTACTCCTGAAAGAATTTCAGCATGATCAGACTCTATCTTCATCCTGGCTCCACGGCCATAACCTGATTGTCTTCTCTTGAGGTCTCTGTCAATGTCCTCTTCAGACAGATAGAGACCTGATGGAATTCCTTCAATAATTCCTATAAGGGCCTTTCCGTGGGATTCACCAGAGGTGAGAAATCGGAGATATGACACGTTTACGTTTTAAAGTGTCATTGCGAGGAGTCCCGAAAGTATTCGGGATGACGAAGCAATCTCACACTGCAAAACAGTCACTTCGTGTGGGATTGCCACGCTCCCGTTGGTCGCTCGCAATGGCAACACAAAAGTATTTAATGCGTTTGCTAAAAGAGGAGATCATATAGGTTTTTCCACTATTTTTGGCGTGATGAATATCATGAGCTCCGTGTTCTCTTCCGTTGTTGATTTTCCTTTGAATAACCAGCCAAAAATGGGGATATTCATTAATCCTGGAAGACCTGAAATTGTTTCTCTTTGTGACCTTTTTAAGACACCACCGATAACAATTGTTTCTCCATCCTGTATAAGGACTTTTGTATTACTCTCTACTTTAGAGGTGATCGGGACCTCACCGCCTGAAATAAGTATTGTATCTATAATATCTTCCTTTTTTAAGAGGACTATTAAATTTATAGAACCTGCAGGTGTGATATGAGGTGTTACCTCGGTAGTAATTGCAATATCTTTATATTCAACTGATATCTGTCCGGATGCAACATCAACCTTGGGAAAAGGCCGGCTGATACCCTGTGTTATTACAGCTTTTTCATTATCCGTAGTAACAATTTTTGGACTGGAAATTATTCTGCTTCTGCCAACTATTTCAAGTGCAGAGAGCTGCAGGTCAAGTCCATGTGACCTTGTAGTATTCAGGATACCAAAAGCAATTCCAGCGCCAGCGCCAGCACCTGCTCCTGCTGCCGGGAAATCAACGATGAAGTTATCTCCTGTAAAAGGAGGAGAAGGTAAAGTTCCAAGCCCTGTATTCCCACTG
>DAITNM010000034.1:0-6234 GCA_036834585.1 Thermodesulfovibrionales bacterium
CACATTTTTGGCTATTAAGCCCGCAATGACAACTTATTATCAGCATTTTTAGGACTGATCAAGCCCCTTGTATTGTCAAGGTATCTTTATGTAAAATTCTGCGATATGGATTACGGAGAACTCATACACGAGATTATCCTCGAACAGGTGAGATGGAGGTTTTCAAGAGACTATAAGGATATAGGCATAAACAGAGCAGGTGAGAAGAAGGTAGAATATAAAGGCCATTATCCAGACATGGTGCTCGGCAATCACGGTAGGACCCTCGCTCTCCTTGAGGTTGAAACAGCAGATAGTATCTCTGAAAAGGGCACGGAGAGATGGAAGACCCTCTCAGAGCTTGGTGTGAAGCTCATCCTCATGGTTCCCAAGGATATGAAGGTCAAGGCAACTGAACTCCTCTGGGCTAAAGGCATCATGGGCAATGTTTCCATGGGAACTTATGAGATTGCTGTAACTATGCCTTAGATTCCAGAGCCTTGAGCAATTCCCTCTCTTTTGACTCCATTTTATCTTTTTGATACCTGCTTTTCTCATGGTCATAGCCGAGAAGATGAAGGAGCCCGTGGATTGTGAGCCTCTTAATCTCTTCATTCAGGGTGATGCCTTGCTCTATTGCCTGTCTTTTAGCTCTCTGGAGATTGATAACGATATCACCAAGAATAAAGTGCGGAGTTCGGAGTGCTGATTTAATAACCCCTCTGTATCCCCCCTTACCAAGGGGGGAATTAAAGGGGGGTAAAGACTGCGGGAACGAGAGAACATCTGTGGTTTTATCTACTCCTCGGAAAGTGCGGTTAAGCAGCTTTATTGCCCTGTCATTCACAAAGAGGATGCTGAGTTCAGCTTTTTGGAGACCGAGGAGATGGAGCGCTTTCCTTAGGAGTTTTACTGTTTTCTGCTGATTTACCTTTACTGACCTTTGCTTGTTCCTTATGTATACCTTCATCATTGAAATCAAAACCCGGATAATCAATCCTTTTATGGAATATGCCCGTAAGTATGTATGTGAAACACCTTTTTACTTCCTGGATATCTTTAAGCGTAAGCTCGCATTCATCGATCTGGCCGTCAAGGAAAATGTGATTTACTATTCTATCCACAAGAGATGCAATCCTTGCCGGCGTCGGGTCTGTAAGAACCCTTGATGCAGCCTCAACAGCATCTGCCATCATTATAAGGGCAGCCACCCGGGTTTGTGGTTTCGGTCCTGGATATCTGTATTCGTCCTCTGATGGCAAAACATCGGTCTTCTGTTCCTTAGCCTTCTGGTAGAAATATGTCATAAGGGATGTGCCGTGATGTTGCTGAATAATATCAAGAATGGGTTGGGGAAGTTTGTATTGTTTTGCAGATTCAACCCCTTCCTTAATATGGTTAACTATTATCATACTGCTCATATGGGGAGTCAGACTGTCATGTTTGCTCTCCGGGCCTGACTGATTTTCTATGAAATAATCCGGCATCTTTACTTTGCCAATATCATGGTAGTATGAACTAACCCTCGCAAGCAGGGGGTTCACCCCAATTGCCTCAGCTGCAGATTCTGCAAGATTTCCTACTATGACACTGTGATGGTATGTGCCTGGAGCCGCAATCATAAGGTTTCTAACCACGGGCTGGTTGAGGTCAAGAAGTTCAAGGAGGCTGATATCCGTTGTGATGTTAAAGGTGTACTCAAGAAGAGGCAGCAAAAGAGAGACTATAGCAGAAACACTAATACCTGCTATAACTGCGAAAGTCATCGATGATAAAGTCTTTGCAGTAAAAAGTTCACCTTCAAATAATAAAATGATGATTACAGTAAAAACATTCACTAAAACTACATAAAGTCCCCCCCAGATGAGGGCAGACCTCTTTCTACATCTAATAACACTGAAGGCTGCAGTTAGACTTCCGACAAATGCATAGACAATATAGGATGCGTCATGAAGCCACAGGCCTATCAAAATACTTACAGTAAAAGAAAAGGTGATTGCCATGTGGAAGTCAAAAAGAAGGGTAATGAGCATTGCTCCAGCTGGCAAGGGCATGCCGAAAATAGCTCCCTCGATCGGAATAAAACCTGTGCCCTTTGAGAGACTGTAAAGGAGGTAATTAAAGAGTCTTCCTGTTGAGAGGGTGAAGACAAGCAAAAGACAGAAGAGTAGCAACATGTTGTAATTATTAATGTAGGCAGGTTTATAACGCATGATATCCTTGTAGAGGATGAAAAGCAATACACTGGCGATAAGAAATCCTCCAAGGAGCTGCTCAAGGCTTATCCTCTCCTGTATAGCGAGGGCAGAAATAAATCCGGCTACAAGAAGGACAGGCAATCTGGATATATCCTGTCTGCCTATCTTTAGAAAGGTCTGGGATTTTGTCCGCCAGGGTCTTTTCACATTACTCCTGATGATTCCGTTTTTCGTATCTTTCATATGCCTTGACAATCTCCTGAACGAGCTTGTGCCTTACCACATCTCTTTCAGATAAATATATAATTTCAATCCCTCCGATATCCTTCAGTATCCTCTCAGCCTCTATAAGGCCTGACACCCTTCCCGCTGGAAGGTCTATCTGTGTAATATCACCGGTAATCACAGTCTTTGAATTGAATCCGAGCCTTGTAAGATACATCTTCATCTGCTCTGATGTCGTATTCTGTGCCTCATCAAGTATTATGAAGGAATCATTCAGAGTCCTTCCCCTCATATAAGCAAGGGGCGCTATCTCTATAATTCCTTTCTCTATAAGTCTGCTCACCTTTTCTGCTTCCATCATATCAAAGAGTGCATCGTAGAGGGGCCTCAGATACGGATGGACCTTCTCGTATATATCTCCTGGGAGAAAACCGAGTTTCTCACCAGCCTCGACAGCCGGTCTTGCAAGAACGATCCTGCTTATCTGTTTTTTCAATAATGCATTGATAGCCATTGCCATTGCAAGATACGTCTTCCCTGTGCCGGCAGGGCCTATGCCAATGACCATGTCAAAATTTTTTATGGCATCGATATATTTCCTCTGGGTCTCTGTTTTCGGTATGATGAACCTCTTTTTTGAAGATACAGGGATACTATTCAAGAAGAGGTCTTTCAGTGAGATATATTCACCTTCTGGTACAGACTTTATTGCGTAACGTATTTCTTCTGGTGTAAGGATATAACCATCTGAGCTTATATGTCGAATATCCTGAATCAGTTTTTCCGCCTTCTCTACAGGCTTATCTTCCCCCCTGAGAAATATCTTGTTTCCCCTGTGAGAGGCTGAGATGCCCAGTGTTTCTTCTAATACCTTCAGGTTTTTTTCAAGACCACTGTAAATCAGGCTGTATTCTTTTTCGCTGTCAAGTTCAATCTCTACGGTTGCCGTATGCTCTCCTCCTTTTTAAAGGTAACGAATGCCTGCAGGCCCTCAGTCTTTTTTATTTTTAATGCTAATATCTCAGCTTCCTTCCTGGTAGCGAATTCTCCAACCCAAACCCTGTAAAGCCGTTCATCTTTTTTTGATTTTGATACTATTACATATGCCTTAAACCCCTTTTTATCAAGTTTTACTTTAAGGGATTCTGCATCAGGGGTATCCTTGAATGCCCCTACCTGCACAGTGTAGACGATTTTAGGTAACTTCTGGGGCAGTTGAGGATTCATTATTGCCTCTTTGTTAGTTTTCTCTGTTGTTTTTTGAACGCTTTCTACTTCAGATGGTGCAATAGGCTGGGGTTGATCTTTTTGTTGAGGTGTAACCTCTAAAGGCAGGGCACCCCTCTCCTTTGGATCTTCTTGCAAAGGTCTAATGGCAGGACCTTCTTTAGGAGTACTTTTCCCAACAAAATAACCAAAAATAAAACTGATAGAAGAAGTAAAGAGGATAACTGCAATAATTAAACTCCTGCCAATAACAAAAGTGGATGATTTTTCTTTTAAATCAACCTGCTTCATAAAATTAGCATAGCATCGCCATAAGAAAAAAATCTATATTTTGCAGAAATAGCATCCTCGTATGACTTCTTCAATTTTTCCCAGCCGCAGAAGGCAGAGACTAACATAAGGGGTGTTGACCTTGGAAGGTGAAAGTTTGTGATAAGGGAGTCAACAGCCTTGAATTCATAGCCTGGATAGATGAATATGTCGGTGAAACCCTTGATAGTATAATTTTTAGTCTGACTCGGTAAATCGGAGAGACGGCGAATCGGAGAGTTTCCGCATTTTGTAGCTCCTTTTTCCCCGTTTCCCCGTTTCCCAGTTTCACTGGCTTTATACTTCCCGCTCATGTACCCTTCTATTGCCCTTGTTGTAGTTGTTCCTGCAGAAATAACCCTTTTTCCTGAGGCTTTTGTTTTCTCTATTTCAGAAATTATACCTTTTTCTATCTCAAAGTATTCAGATTCCATAATGTGTTGCTCCAAATGCACTGTCCTGACTGGTTTAAATGTTCCGATTCCAACATGGAGCATAAGTTCTCTTACCAGCACACCCCTTGAATTTAGATTTTTGAGCAATTCCTCTGTGAAGTGTAGGCCTGCAGTAGGAGCTGCAATAGAACCTTCTCCCTTTGCATATACAGTCTGGTAACTTTCCTTATCTGCTTCATCAGGAAGGCGTCTGATATAAGGCGGGAGGGGCATACTTCCATACTTCCAGATATTATCCATGATATCTCCATGACATGTAAACTTTGCAGTTCTTCCTTCATAAAGCTCTGCCTTTAGTTCCTCTGAAATTTTTATCGTACCTGTATACTTTCCTTTCGAGAGCACCTCCCAAACATTATCTTCCTTTTCTTTTACAAGGAGGAACTCAAGGCTGGCTCCGTTTATTTTTTGTCCTTTAAGCCTTGCAGGAAAAACCTTTGTGTTATTTATGAGAAGCATGTCCCCGGGATTTAGATATTCGGGAAGGTCAGAGAACCTTCTGTGCTCAATAAAGCCATCCCTATGAAGAACAAGGAGTCTTGAACTGTCCCTCTTTTTTAATGGCCTTTTAGCAATAAGTTCTTTTGGCAGGAAAAATTCGAAATCAGTTACCTTCATAGAGCTGTATGGTTGTGCCAGGATAGAAAAAGGAAAGTATCTCCTTATAATTTTTCCCATCCCGTGCCATCTGAAGGGCGCTCCACTGGCAGAGGCCAACACCATGACCATAACCCCTGCCTTCAAAAACTATGGAGTCTCCGTTCTGAGCAATAGTGAAATAAGTACTTGGAAGACGGCTCCAGCCAAGTGCTTTCCTTAGATCATTTGCCTTGATTGTGGCAGTTCCTGAATCATAAATTAGTGTGATCTCTTTAACCCTTCTTGTCGAGGTATAGGATTTTATTGTCATCTCCTTAATTCCTGAAATATTCAGCGCTTCTTCTATTTCAGACAATGGTATCTTTCTGTCCCAAACCCATAAGGGAGATAGTTCACAATTTGATTCAACAGACCTGAGATAAGGATAACTTTTTCCAAAGACGTCCTCAGGGTTTTCTGTCCTCCCGCCGCAGGTTGAATGGTAGAAGGGCTCAATAGGGCTACTGTTAAAGGTAAGAATCTCACCGGCTGTCTCTTCAACTGCATAGGCTACCCTTGCATCCGAATTGTTGCCTTTATAAACCTGGTGGAGAACTGAAGAAGTAATATGAAATAGGGAATTCCCGTTTAATTTTTTTTGATTTATAGCATATGTCCTCGATAATACAGCCTGGGCTTTAAGCGCTTCCATCTCCCAGTTTGAACCAACTTCTGCCATAACAACTTCCTTGACATAATCCTCAATGGGAAGCTCGTTTATAAGATATAGACCTCCTGTGCCTTTCCATATCTCAATATTCCCACTGTAGCGCAAGCCAACAACAAGAAGGTCTCCCTTCATACGTCCTAATTTCTCTATATTCTCGCCCTTTGCAGGAATCTTGGAATATATTTCATTTACGATAAGCACCTTGATAGTATCCGCAGCAAATAATGGCAAAGCATAGAGCAGGGAGCATAGAGCGAAGAGCACAAAACGTAGGATATGAAATAACCTTTGCTTTGTTCTCATTTTATCGCTTTCCTAAAAGCCAGAAAAGCAAAGTCAGTATGAGGCTTAAAAGAATACTCGTGGCTAAAGGGAAATAGAAAGTAAAATTTTTCTTCTGGATCAGAATGTCACCAGGAAGTCTTCCAATCCAGGGAACCTTACCGGAAAGGAGAAGCAACCCACCTATTGCAGAGATTAAGAGGCCGAGTAATATGAGAAATTTACCTATGTGTTGAATACCATCAGCCAT
>DAITNM010000034.1:6334-7504 GCA_036834585.1 Thermodesulfovibrionales bacterium
TTTAAGTATCTTTCCATTTCTGAATAAATGCATCCACAGTATTTCTGCCTGTAAAGTCCGAGTTCCTTCGATAGACTGATACCTGTCTTCCACCCTTCCCTGAAGTCCTGAAGAAAGAAAGGTATTGAGTATCTCTTTCCCATCTCTTCGCCTAACTTTATTATCATATCAAACTTCTGATAAGGGCTTACAAGGAGAGAGGTTGTAAAACCGTCAAGACACATCTTTTTTGCAGTCCTTGCTGTTTCTTCAAGTCTCATTGAATAACAGATAGCACATCTTTCTTCGTTCCTGTCTGAATCGACCTGTACCGAGTCCACCACTGCCATTATGAACTCCTTCAGTCCATAATGGTCAATATACTCGATATCAAGATTCCATAACTTCTGGAGCCTTTGCACAGACTCAAGGCGCATCTGATACTCTGTATAAGGATGGATATTCGGGTTAAGCCAGAGCCCCTTTACATCAATGCCTTCTGAGAAGAGTTTTTTGATAGGATACAAACTGCAATTCGCACAACATATGTGCATTAAGAGCTTCATCTAATAATTTTATCACAAAATTATACCGCCTCAATGACTTTTTTCACAATTTATCTGACAAATTTTTTCTCTACGAACGCTGTTTGCTTTTACCACCTTCAAATAATCCTAACTCATTCTTATAGGGAATATTAAGATGGCTGTATGCACTTTCTGAAGCCTTTCGTCCATGCGATGTCCTGATGATAAAGCCTGATTTCAGAAGAAAAGGTTCAATAACATCCAATAAAACGTCTGTTTCTATTTGGAGAGTTGAAGCAAGTGCTTCAATCCCGGCAGGTCCTCCTTTATAATTGAGGATAATGGTTTTCAGCAATTTTCTGTCTGTTTCACCCAAACCATATTCATCTATGCCTTCGAGGGCTAACGCTTCCATGGCTACATCTTTCGTTATTTTTCCTTGAGCCCTAACCTGTGCGTAGTCACGAACACGTTTTAATAATCTATTTGCAACCCTTGGAGTGCCTCTCGCCCTCCGCGCTATTTCATAAGCACCATCCTGTTCAATAATTATATCCAGTATTGCTGAAGAGCGTTTTACAATTTTGACCAGATCTTTCTCATTATAAAAATCCAGATCTCTTGTAATCCCGAATCTTTCTCTTAAGGGTGAGGATAACAGGCC
>DAITNM010000035.1:0-4969 GCA_036834585.1 Thermodesulfovibrionales bacterium
GCCCTTGAAAGTCAAACTGTTTTTGAATTTAAATACGTTATTAGTACATTTATATTATAATTATATCTATGGTTGGCACTATACTGAGAAAATTTTTTGGAACAAAGAATGATCGAGAGTTAAAGAGACTCTGGCCTCTGGTTGAACAGATCACATCCCTTGAGGCAAAAGTAACAAATCTTTCGGATGAGCAGCTCCGGGATCAGACTGAAGAATTCAAGAGAAGACTCCAGGCGGGTGAGACACTTGATGATATACTTCCAGAATCCTTTGCTGTTGTACGTGAGGTATCCAGGCGAAGACTGAAGATGAGACATTTTGATGTTCAGATGCTCGGTGGAATCGTTCTTCATGAAGGAAAGATCGCAGAGATGAAGACAGGTGAAGGTAAAACCCTTGTTGCTACCCTACCCGTCTATCTCAATGCACTTGAAGGCAAGGGTGTCCATGTTATTACAGTTAATGACTATCTTGCAAAAAGGGATACTCAGTGGATGGGTCCGATCTATGGCTTCCTTGGTCTTTCAATAGGGGTCATACAGCATGACAGTTCTTTTATTTATGATCCCACATATTTTTCTACAGACAAAAGGCTGGATTTTTTAAAACCATGTTCGAGAAAAGAGGCTTATTTAGCTGATATTACCTACGGCACAAACAACGAATTTGGGTTCGATTATCTTAGGGACAATATGAAATATGACATATCCGATTATTGCCAGAGGGAATTGAATTATGCAATAGTGGATGAGGTTGACAGTATCCTTATCGATGAGGCAAGGACACCACTCATTATATCAGGCCCGTCAGAAGAATCTACGGACAAATATTACAAGATAGACAGGATCATTCCTAAGCTTCAAAAAGATGCTGATTATACCATTGATGAAAAGGCAAGGACAGCCATCCTTACAGAGGAGGGAAATATAAAGGTGGAAAGATTGCTTGGCGTAGGCAATCTATACGACCCGGCAAACATAGAGCTTGTACACCATGTACTTCAGGCGCTCAAGGCACATACCCTCTTCAAGAGAGACGTTGATTATATTATCAAAGATGGCGAGGTTATCATTGTAGATGAATTTACAGGTAGGCTTATGCCTGGCAGAAGATGGTCTGACGGACTTCATCAGGCTGTAGAGGCAAAAGAGGATGTAAAAATAGAAAGTGAAAACCAGACCCTGGCAACAATCACATTTCAGAATTACTTCAGGATGTATAAAAAACTTGCAGGCATGACAGGAACAGCTGACACCGAGGCTGAAGAGTTCGCAAAGATTTATAACCTCGAGGTTGTTGTCGTACCTACAAATGAACCAATGATAAGGGTTGACAACCCTGATACGGTCTATAACACAGAGAAGGCGAAATTCAATGCTGTCATAAAAGAAATAGAGGAATTACACCAGAAAGGCCAGCCTGTTCTTGTCGGTACAGTATCTATAGAAAATTCAGAAGTGTTGAGCCATCTGTTAAAGAAAAAAGGCATACCTCACTCTGTTCTGAATGCAAAATACCATGAAAATGAAGCAGAGATAGTTGCCCAGGCCGGAAGAAGCAGCGCTGTTACGATAGCAACAAATATGGCAGGAAGAGGTACAGATATCGTTCTTGGAGGCAATCCGGAAGGACTCGCAAGGGAATATCTGAAGGACAAGAAAGATTATACAGAAGATGATTTTCAGCAGGCCCTTTCAAAGGCTCAGGAAGTATGCTCAAATGACAGGGACAAGGTTGTCTCCCTGGGAGGCCTTCATATCCTTGGCACAGAAAGGCATGAGGCAAGGAGGATAGATAATCAGTTAAGAGGACGTACTGGAAGACAGGGAGATTCCGGATCCTCAAGGTTTTATCTCTCCCTTGAGGATGACCTTATGAGGATTTTTGGCTCAGACAGGATATCTGGTCTTATGAATAGACTCGGCATGGAAGAAGACATCCCTATAGAAAATAAGATCGTAACCAAGGCAATAGAGAATGCGCAGAAACGTGTCGAGGCACATAACTTTGATATAAGAAAACACCTCCTTGAATATGATGACGTTATGAATAAACAGAGGAAGGAAATTTATTCCTTCAGGAAAGAGTTACTCCAGGGTGATAATCTCAAGGATCGCATTTTCAGTATGATAGATGAAGTTGTTGATGAAATGATCAGTATTTACTGCAGTGAAGATAAACATGGAGAAGGATGGGATTTAAAAGGACTCAGCGACGCTGTTTATGGAATATTTTCTATTGTTCCCAATGTTACACCTTCAGATTCAAACTCGCTCAGGGAAGCTCTAAGTTTACAGATCAGGGATGCCTATGAGAGAAAAGAATCAGAAATCGGAAGTGAAATGCTTAGGTATATTGAAAAAATACTCCTTCTTCAGGTTGTTGATTCTCAATGGAAAGACCATCTGCTTGCTATGGATCATCTGAAGGAAGGTATAGGACTCAGGGGTTATGGTCAGAGGGATCCCCTTGCGGAATATAAAAAAGAAGCCTTTGAAATGTTTGCCGATTTAACAGGAAGGATGTCGACAGAGGTCTTGAGCAGGCTATTTAAGATACAGGTGCAGAAACAGGAAACTATCAGGAGTGAGCCTGTGAAACAGGCGCAATTAAATTATAACAGGGGAGAAGCCACATCTGCAGTTCAGACAGTAAGGCGCGGGAAAAAAGTTGGCAGAAATGAACCATGTCCTTGTGGAAGTGGAAAGAAATTCAAAAAATGCTGTGGTGTAAATGCCTGAAATATTCCTTATTGGCAAGTCTGTTCTGAAAAAAGAATACAGCAATGTCCTGGCATCAAAGGGGCACAAAATAAAGAGTTTTGCGTCTCTGAAAGAAGCATTACCTAATTTAAAAGAAAACCCTGATCTCCTTATTGTACTTGAGGGAGATGATAAAGAAGCCGGTTTTACGAAATTCCTTAAACTGTCAAGAAACATCCCGAAAGTTGTTGTCTCTGATATTCATGGAATTCCTAAATCTTTGATAAAAGAACCCTTGACTTACCCAATACTGTCGCCCGGTGAAAGAGAACTCAACTTTGCTGTCAATAGACTGCTCAGGGAAAGGGAACTCATCTCAGAGTATAAGAAATTAAAAAATAACTCCTCTTTGCTAAAGCAGGAATTGGACTTCTGTGAAGGTATAAACAGGATCCTTTTTTCATGCAAGGATTTTACAGAAACCCTCAATACCGTTATGAAAAGGGCTAAAGAGATAACAAATGCAGAGGGATGGTCTGTATTTTTAGTTGATGAAGAGACAGGGGAACTGATATCTGACATTGAAGATAAGACAACAAAAGAGGTGAAGAAGTTCAGAATAAAGGTTGGAGAAGGTATTGCCGGATGGGTTGCAAAGGAAGGTTTCCCCACGATTGTTCCTGACGTTTCACGGGATAAACGATTCCTTAGAAGGGTTGATAGGGCCGCAGATTTAAGACAAAAAATAAGATCAATCCTGTGTGTCCCTGTAAAAAGCAGCGGGAAGCTCTTAGCCGTTATAGAAATTTTCAATAAAACAAAGGGAGAATACTTTACAGGAGAAGACCTTAGTGAATTGATAAAACTTGCTGATAAATCAGCAATTTTCATCGAGAAGGCTTTACTGTATCAGAAAGTTGAGGAACTCTCTGTTACTGATGATCTCACAAAACTATTTAACCAGAGATACCTCCACAGGACTATCGAGATGGAGGTACAGCGCGCCCTCAGATATCAGACGTCCGTTGCCCTTATCTTTATGGATATTGATTATTTCAAGGATGTAAACGACAATTACGGTCATCTTGTTGGAAGTAAGGTCCTTGTCGAGATGGGACAGCTTCTGATAAAGAATTTACGCATTGTCGATATAGTTGTCAGATACGGAGGAGATGAGTTTGTGATGATCCTTCCGCATACGCCTCCTGTTGCTGCTGCTCAGGTTGCAGAGAGGATAAGAAAGGCTGTTGAGCGGAATGTATTTCTGAAGGACGAAGGATATTCACTCAAAATAACTGCAAGTTTTGGGGTTGCCTCATGCCCTGAAAGTGCAAAGTCTAAAGAGGAACTTATAAGGCTTGCAGACGAGGCAATGTACAAGGTCAAGTATCGGACAAGAAACGGAGTTTACGCACTTTTATAACAATGGCACTGTTCAATTACACAACAAAAGAGATAACCATTAAAGTCGTTTACTACGGACCTGGACTGGGCGGGAAGACAACAAATCTTCAATATCTCCATTTTGTTCTTGACCCCAATAAGAAGAGCAAACTTGTGATATTTCCTACAGAGACTGACAGGACTCTCTTCTTTGATTTATTACCCGTAGATTTAGGAAAGATAAGAGATTTTTCTATAAGGTTTCAACTCTATACAGTCCCTGGGCAGGTCAGGTATAACGCAACAAGGAGACTTGTCCTGAAGGGTACTGATGCTATTGTCTTTGTTGCAGACTCTCAACGAGAAATGAGGGAGCAGAATATAGAAAGTTTTAAAAATATGAGGGTGAATCTTTTAGCCCATAATATTGATCCTGACAAATTACCTGTTCTGTTTCAATATAACAAAAGGGATCTAACAAATATCCTCTCTATTGATGAGCTAAACAAGGATTTGAATGAAAGTGGAAAATATGAATATGTAGAGGCGATTGCGACAGATGGGATTGGTGTTGAAGAATCATTTCGGAATATAACAAAGTTCATAATTGATGAAATTGAAAGAAGGCAGAAAATTAAGCTATCTGCTCCTGAGGAAGAAATTAAACCTGCGGAGGCAAAAGAAGTCCAGGTTGGAGTTGATGTCAGTGAGTCTGAAGAGGAAGTACCCGTAATGATAAAGTCAACAATTGAGCCTTCTCTTTACAAAGAAGAGATTTTTGAAGATGCTGAAGAAATCCCTGTGGAGTCAAGCAGTAGCAGGCCGATAGCAGAACCTTTAATTGAAAAGCCTCTGATAGGATCATCTATATTCAAGGATGAACC
>DAITNM010000035.1:5069-7334 GCA_036834585.1 Thermodesulfovibrionales bacterium
CAGAACCTTTAATTGAAAAGCCTCTGATAGGATCATCTATATTCAAGGATGAACCCGTGGAAGAGATGGAAGAAGAAGCTCCTGTAGAGTATAAAATTGGTAAGCCAATAACCGGGGAACCTGCATCAACTACAGAGCCAACTGTTGAAAAAGACATATTTAAATCTGAGCCTCTAAAAGACACAGAAGGGGAAGAAAAATTTCCTGCAGGATCTAAGTTTGATAAAGAGCTTATGGAAGAAGAGACTGTAACCGAGAAGCAGACAACGGAATCTGCTTTGTATAAAACAGAACCATTCAAAGATGTGAAGGAAGAAACCCCGGAAAGGTTCGGAATTGGTGAATCCATCAAAGGATCGGAAGCAATAGAACCAGTATTAGAGTCAATCGTGCAAAAGTCCTCAGTGTTAGACAAAGGGAGATATATTATTCCTGATCTCGAAGAAGAAACTTCTCCAGAAACTATTGAGCAAGAACCTCTTTTACCAGAAACAGTTACATTGGAAGAGGCTGTGGAAAAGCCCGCAGATTCAACAGATCAACCGGATACGGTAGTGGATAACATCAAGGAGATCTTATCTACTTTAAAAGAGATGAATGATTTAATGAGAGAAACGATTGTAGAGCAGAGGAAAATAAATATTCAGCTAAGGGATATGAGTAATAATTTCGAGCAGATAAAGCAGATAAAGATGAAAAAGAGATGGTTCTGGTTTTCATAGTCACCCTACCCTTTCCAATGTCCGTATCAAGGCCTCAGCCTTCTTAAGTGTTTCATAATATTCCTTATCAGGGTCCGAGTCTGCAACAATACCAGCACCTACCTGGACATAAGCCTTTTTGCCTTTTATAACGAAAGTCCTGATTATTATATTCAAGTCCATATCCCCTGAAAAACTGACATAACCTATTGAACCTGTATAGGGACCGCGTCTTACCGGTTCAAGCTCATCTATAATCTCCATGCACCTTATTTTTGGAACACCTGTTATAGTGCCTCCGGGAAATGCAGCTTTTATTGCATCAAAACAGTCTTTCCCATCTGCAATTCTTCCTCTCACATTTGAGACGATATGTATTACATGTGAACAATCCTCTGTAATCATGAGTTCATCAACTCTTACAGTGCCGTAATCAGAGACCCTACCGAGATCATTCCTTTCAAGGTCTACCAGCATGATATGCTCAGCCCTCTCCTTCTCATTCAAAAGGAGTTCTGCACGCATCAATTCATCTTCTTCATAGTCTTTTCCTCTTGGTCTTGTCCCTGCAATAGGTCTTGTCTCAATAATTCCATCCCTCACTTTTAAGAGTCTTTCAGGGGAGGAACTGACAATCTGATAATCTCCAAAATCAAGATATGCTGCAAATGGGGCTGGATTTATTGAACTCAGTGTCTTGTAAAGATTCCAGCGGCTTTTGTCTCCTATGTATGCTGAAACCCTTTGTGAGAGGTTTGCCTGAAAGATATCTCCTGCTGCGATGTATTCCTTGGCTCTTTTAACAATATCCATATATTCATCTTTCTTCATTTCATAGGTAATCTCTATTTTAGTAATCCCCCCTTGCCCCCCTTTAGTAAAGGGGGGTATGGGGGGATTTGAGTGACGAGTAACAAATGATGAATTCGGAATTCGGAATTCGGAATTCGGAATTTTACTTGTTACTCGTAACTCGTGACTTGTAACTTTATTTAGTATTTTCTCTATCTCATCTTCTGCTTCATCATATTTCTCTGACCAATCATACCGTTCTGTTCCTGCATTTCTTGCACCAGGACAGATTATTATCCAACATTTCTTCTCCTGTTGATCAAAAGCAACAAGCTTATCTATCATCAGGAAATGGGCATCAGGTAAGTTAAGGTCATCGATGGTATTCTTAGGGAGCCTCTCTAAGTACTGGACGAAATCATAGCTCAGGACTCCCACAGCTCCACCCTGGAAAGGAGGTAGGTGTTCGAAGGGCATCTGTCTATAAGAAGTAACAAGTTCCTTGAGTATTTTGAGCGGTTTACCGAGAGATATTTTCTCTTTAATAAAAATTGTATTTTCAAATCCCCCCTTGTCCCCTTTTGTAATCCCCCTATGTCCCCCTTTAGTAAAGGGGGACATAGGGGGATTTAGCGGATTATTTTCATTCCTCGCGACCAGAAAGTTTTTGGTAGTTTCACTTGGAGTCTCGATCTCTATAAGTCCATTTTTTACTTTGAATATTAAATATGGATCAAAACCTAAAAACGAATATCTCGCAATCTTCATCGGG
>DAITNM010000036.1:0-1365 GCA_036834585.1 Thermodesulfovibrionales bacterium
TGGTAAGTCTTTTTACAATTCTGGCAGATAATTTATCCTGTATACCCATCGCCCTTTTTCTTCAGGATTGCATCTATCTCAAAAAGCAATTCAGGCATCCTAAAAGGTTTGGACAGATGCTTACAATCATTTTGTGTAAAAAATAACTGCGTCTCATTCCTTGAATCGCCTGTAACAAACAGTACCCTCTTCTCAAACCCGGGCAACTCTTCTCTGATCTTGGTATAAAAGCTCAGACCATCCATCTCCGGCATATTCACGTCCAAGGTTATAAGGTCATAGTTTTTTACCTTAAGCCGTTGAAATCCTCGCCTGCAGTCTTCAGCAAGGTCAACATCATAACCTGAATTTGACAATACGGCATCAAATAAATGCCTAAAAACCAGATCGTCATCTATAACCAAGATCCTGCTTCTTGTTGTAGTTCCCATTTCACACCCCCCTGGAGGTAGCAATTCAACACGTCTTAAGTATTGCAAAAGCCATGCCATCTATTACGTCTTATTTTTATTTCGTTTTTTCCCTCTGCAAAGTGGAGTATCCTGCATGTTTTGGTGGATGAAGCAACATTATGATCAACGACTTAAGAGGATAGCGGTATGCAAAATATATCCCTTGCGCTGGCCATATCAAGTACGGTTCCTGCCAAAGATGTGGCACATACTGATACCCATGGCGTTTATCAGGGGTACGTGAAATGGCGTACCTTGACAGACCCGTTAACTGAAAGACTCAAAAATGTGGGAACACAGTACCCTGACCTGCTCCGAGATGAGGAAACAATCAAAGGGATATTGCCCCGCCAGGAACCTTACGTAACATCCCTCTACCGGGGGTGTCCATAGTTGTGGGCCCACCAACACCCCAAAGATGCTGAATGTAGTCATGTTATCTGAGTTCCTGGCTGAACTGAAGAAGGTTACGAAGAAATAAAATGAAAGCTGCTACGTTGTTGACAAGCGGAATCATTAATAAAACAGATTAACAGATTAACGGTTTTATCAATTACCCTGGGCGTCAGGATCTAAAAAAAGGCTCTCTCCTGCTCCATTCTTCAGAGAAATACATTCCGCCGGGATGATCCTATTTGCATCAAGGAACATTAACGCCCTTTGGCTAATATGCATTGAACATGCAAGCTCTCCCTGTAATGGTGTGCATACCTCAGAATCGTCAATATTGATTACTCCGGTGATGCTGTCCATAAATAAACCAAACTTTACATTGTCGCTTCCGACAACCAAAACCTTGTCCCCGGTTACTCCCGCAGCTAATCCAACTATTTTTTTTGATTAATCATGCGAGTACCCTCCCTTTAAGGTTGGTTACACCTTTCACGTAGTCCGGGACGAGAGGCACTCTTGT
>DAITNM010000036.1:1465-2686 GCA_036834585.1 Thermodesulfovibrionales bacterium
TGCAGGATAGTTGAGATATGCAACCCTCTTCAGGCAAAAAAGGTACTGGAAGCAAACATCGACATATCTACCGCACTCCCTTGCAGGGTTGCTATTTATAAGGATAAAGGGAAGGTAACCCTTTCCACCATAAAACCTTCAGCACTTGTGTCGATGTTTCCCAACCCTGAGCTGAAATCCACAGCCGAAGAGGTGGAGAGGGAAATAGTGAAGATGATGCAGGAAGCGGCAGTATAAATAGGGGGAGGTAAAGATATGCCTATATACGAATACCATTGCCAGGAATGCGGGAACTCCTTTGAAGAGATAAGGGGCATGGAAGAGAGAGACAAGGGGCTTGTATGTCCGAAATGCCATTCAACCCTTGTAGAAAGGATTTTGTCGATATTCAGTTACGGCAGCACACCATCCGGCGATACCTGCGGCCTTCCATCATCAGGTCATGGCTGAAAATAGGTCATTAGCGGCAGTTGGCCGCTATAGCAACCTCCCGAGGCACAAACTCGGTTATTTTCATAACCACTCATTTCTTACCATGTAAAGGTCGGCTCATACATATGCCTCAACTGCCAGTTCGCATCCTTGTATGTTTCAACCTCTCCCCGGACATCCCCGCCACCGGCTTCCTCAGCCTCAACCTTACTCGCCCTGTATTTTCCTACCTCTATCTGACTTGCGCGATCGACTTTGTAAAACTCCGCAATATCCATCGGAGGATAAGCCTGCCTGACGCCCTGTTCAGGACTGTGACAAGTAGGGCAACCATGAAGTTTTGCAGGATAACCGCTATATATAATCCCTGCACCGATTAGAATGAATGGTAGGAATGCAATCACTCTCCAGATAATACCGGAGAGCTTTTTTTTCCTGAAAAGAAAAGGAATAGCGACAATAAATATAATGAAAGCAAGTGGAATGACAAAGGTACCTACGAACCGCCACTGAGCAAGGTTATCTTTAAGGTACCAGAATGGTTGAAAGAAGAACAGGTATATCCATTCAGGCCCTGGTATATACATCCCATCATCAGGGAGGGTTGGATTGTTCATTGAGTCTGTAGGAAGACTGTATTTATATGCAAGGAACACTATCAAGGATACAACTATTAGAACAACCGTGCCAGCCTTGATGGCATGCTTGGGCCAGAAGGTGTGAAAATTCTGAGGATAGGGCGGCGCATACTTCGGGTCAACCGATTTATTTAAATCTTCATCCATGAAA
>DAITNM010000036.1:2786-7203 GCA_036834585.1 Thermodesulfovibrionales bacterium
AGAATTGTTGCCCCCCATCGATGCATGTTTCTCATCAGCCAACCCAGGGGTATCTCATTGCTAATGCGTAAGATGCTGTTGAATGCATCTTCAGGTTTTGGAATATAGAAGAAAAGCATAGAGATGCCGGTCAGCAACTGAAGAATGATTATCGTCAGTGATATCCCACCAAAGCAGTAAAAAAATGTGACGTGATCAGGTATAAGCAGATTCAGTTTATACTTTAGATATTTCTTAAATCCCGCTCTCTCTTCAAGCCAGTCGCCAATAGACATAAACCCTCCCGAATCTTATTTCTTCTCTTCCTCCGCACATGTCTTTTTTAACTCAGCAATCATCTCCTTTACCTTCTCCTGATCAGGCTGAAGGGACAAAGATTTTTCCCAACTCTTGATAGCTTCCATCTTTTTCCCTGCTCCACTCAGAGCGACACCCATAAGGTTACAAACCTCGCTGTCTTCAGGCAAAAGCTTTGATAGCTTCTCAAACACTTTAACCGCTTCAGGAGAGTTATTTGCCTTCATATATACAACCCCAAGGTTAAACAAAGTGTTCGGATCATCAGGGTTGAAGTGCAGAGACTGATTGTACTCTGCTATCGCGCCATTCAAGTCGCCTTCGTCATCCAGCTTGTTCCCTTTCTCCTGATGTGCTATGGCCTCTTCTATTGCCTGTTTTGAAATTGTTTTTTTACTTTTCGCAATAGACGGAGTTGCAATGCCGCCAAACAAAATGATCACCGATAACGAGGCTGCCATACCTATAGAAGATAATTTCATCGTTAAGACCTCCTGATTTTTAGATTTTAACCTATCAAAATACTATTTGGTAAGTCAAGAACAATTTATTACCGCTTATTCCTTGACACCAGTTATCTCCCGTATTACCATCAGCAAAGCCTAAAGTTGATGATCTCGTAAAAAGTCTAAATTTAGACGACACAGTAAAAAGCTTAAAGTGCAAGGCGCGAAAAAGCTTAGGAGTGAAGCGTACTTCTTGCTACGCTGGAATGACGAAGCTTTTGAGAAACGCCGCAATTTGACTTTTTACGAAGTCGTCAAGATTGTTTCACTGAGAGACCATACCATTCATGCGCCAGCAAATAAGAACCTACTTTATCACAGGCCTCCTCGTAATCGTCCCGATAGTCATCACCTATCTGACCATCACATGGCTATTTTCTTTTATAGACGGCCTGATGGAACCGCTCTGGTTCCGCTACTTTGGGAGACACATACCAGGCCTGGGGTTTGTAACTACTGGCATTATAATTCTAATTGCCGGTTTCCTGGCTACAAACGTTGCCGGAAAAAGGATACTGGAGGGGATAGAGGATATATTGCTAAAGATACCTGTTTCCAGGAGTATCTATGCCACTACAAAGCAGCTTATGGACTCCTTTTCTCCCACAAGCAAGGCAAGTTTCAAACAGGTGATATTGATCAGGCATCCAGAAAATGACAGTTACTCCATAGGGTTCCTGACAAAGGAGCTTACAATTGATGGCATGGAAATGGTAGCAGCATATATCCCTACCAACCATGTATACTTCGGGAATATCGTCATTTCAAAGAGGGAAAACGTGACCTTTACAGGCCTGACTGTGGAGGAAGGACTAAAGGCAATCCTTACGGCAGGGACAGCACTCCCTGGGAGGATAGAAAAGCTCGGATAGATTACCAATAAAGATAAAATCGTAAAACTCTTACTCCACCGCTGAGGCGCAGAGGCACAGAGAAAAGAATCAATTATTTCAAGATGTTTAACTCAGCGTCTCCGCGTCTCTGCAGTTATTTTTTAGTTCATCAATAAAGGGCAATCTGCAGAAGACTTAGAACCGTTCATCATCTCTCAGATACCGCCACTGCCCAACCGGCAGGGATTCAAGCCTAATTTTACCTATGCGTATGCGCTTGAGAGAAGTTACCTTAAGCCCTACGAGTTCGCACATCCGCCTTATCTGACGCTTCTTCCCTTCTTTGAGTATAAAGCGCAACAAGCTGTCTTTCTCCCTGAAGACCTGAGCAGGCTTGAGCGCTTTTCCGTCGAGAGAAAGGCCGTGGTTGAGGAGAGTAAGGCCTCTATCCGTTAGAACACCTTCAAAACGGACCAGATATTCCTTCTCTATATCCGAATCGACACCGATCAACTGTCTTGCGATACGACCATCCTGGGTCAGTATTAGAAGTCCTTCTGAGTCTATATCGAGCCTTCCGGCAGGCGCCAAGCCTCGCATATGTGAGGGGGCAAAACGAAAGGGTGCGCGATCGCCCTTAAACCTGCTGTCTCTGTTAATAATGGCTACCGCAGGCTTGTAGCCTTTCTCGGGCTGGCCGGATACATAACCAACAGGCTTGTTCAGAAGAATGGTTACTGCATGGCTTAGTTCAGAGCAGGCCTTTTCATCCAGTGTTACAGCCTGGTCAGGATGTACCTTTGTGCCGAGGACGGAAATCCTCTCGCCATCCACGTATACCCACCCGCGCTCTATGAAGGCATCCGCCTCGCGCCTGGAACATAAACCGTTATCTGCCATCAATTTTGAGAGTCTTATCTTTTCCATTATCCCTTTCTCGTCATGCTCTCTCTTTATCTCCATTGACTGCAAATGCGCTCTTCTAAAGATACCACATTAGTTTCTTTTCCAACTCTCAGCCTCTTCCCCTCATCAATCACCGCTTCAAACCCAACCATATCTCCCCGCCTGATACCCACAAAGGCTTCATTTTTGATTCCTTTGTCCTTGTCCAGCCTTGTGACCATACGCCTCCCCTCTTTCCCGCAGACATAAAACTCAATCTTCCCCTTTGAAACCAGCGACTCGCTTACCACTCTCAATGAGCTGTCACCATAAATATCTTTAATAGACAGACCATCTTTCCTGATGACAAGATATGAAAACTTCAGAGAGTCCTTTCGCAACCCGGTCAGCCTGTCCACTTCCCTGACAATCTCAGGGAACTCCCAGGGGATATCTTCATGACACCAGTCTTTGGGATTCTGCAGGGCTGGGCAGTTTTCGCCCATAAGACATGGAGAGTATACACAAAAACCTTCATGCATCAGGGAGTCCCTCACCTCAACCATATCCCTGGAGGTTTGTCTGAGGGCAGGTTCTATAATGATGCAGCTGCCATCAGCCGCAAGAAGGTCACTTAAAACGGTCTTTAGTATAGCAACCCTTTTGGAGGTTCTGTCCTCATCGGAATGAGCCACTTCATTAAGGATATTTGACAGGACGATTATGTCATAAGGGCCTTTTGGAAAACTCGCCACCATTTCCACACTTGACTTAATGGTCTTAAGAGTGGCCTCCATTGAATCCCTTTCCCTGAGCAATCCAAACAGTGCCTCTGAATCTCTGAGGCTCTCTTTCACCTGATCTATCGCTATAAATTCAAGAACAGGGCGCTTTCCCTTTGCAGAAAAAAAGTCCATGATCCCAAGGATCGCAGTCCCAGGGCCTGAGCCAATATCAAGGATTCTCAGCCTTTCCTTTGACAGCAGGTTCGATGGATGTAAGGAAAGCTCACGGAGAGGGATATGTATCTTGTATAGGTTTGACGGCAGGAAATAGAGGAGATAGGCCCTTCTCAGGCCTTCATCCTTAAGATAAGCGGCAGGAAGTGTTTCGCGCTCCCTTGTCAGGAGGCTGGACAGCCGGGCCACATTGGCTGCCAGGGCCTTCAGTTCAGTCCCTGTGAGGGGCTTGAGATCCTTATAAAGATATTTCAGAAGTATCTCTTCAAATCCAATTTCACTTCCACTTTCCTTTAAAAACATCTGGTCAGTATAGCATACCCGACTTAAAGTGTAATAAAAATAACCTTCTGACGCCATTGGGTACATCAAAATAACGCCATATTCATGGCATGTCAAACCTTGACAAGGCCAATCTTTACTGTTATTTTATTTTAAAAATATATAAAGGAAGATACCGATGACAAAAAAACTACTCATCTTCACCGCACTCTTTATAGTTCTTTTTGGCAATACACTCCGGGCAGAGGAACCCACTCCATACCTTTTCAAGTACAATATGCATAAGTTATTTGAAAACTACAATCATGCCCAGATAAGCATTACCTTAAAGAAGTATGACATAGCCGATATTTATCTAAAACATTTACAGGAAAGCCTCAGCGAAGCCGCTCAATATATCCCTGAACGGAACAAAGATAATATCGAGCTCGACAAGAAACAGTTCAAACATCGGCTTGAACAGCTTAATCTGAACGTTGCTGCCTTAAGGGGTTCGGTAACCAAATGGGGAGAATTAAAAGACTCGACACAACTCTCACAGGATATATTCAATACATGCGTAGGTTGCCATAAAGAGTCAAGGCTTTCATACCTTTTCAAGGGCCGCTACATCTCATCTTTGTTCGGAGAATATATGCACAAGGTATCTCAGCAT
>DAITNM010000037.1:0-7160 GCA_036834585.1 Thermodesulfovibrionales bacterium
AGGAAAAGACACTGGCCAAAGCCTTTCATTTGAACTATGGTGCCTGGAAACTGTTCGACAAAGAACTTCTGGAGTTATATAAAGATCTCTTCATCCTTGACAGAGAAGACAAGCCCTTATTTGAGCTATCACCCGAGGTTTTTGACGATGATAGCAGAAAAAAAATAAAGCACCATGACACAGCATACTCCATCAAAGATCTCAGGGAAAACCTCTTTCTCATCAATAACCACTTTGGTGATAGTGTCAATGTATCCCTCTTTTTTAGCCGTTATCATGACACCCACAGGACATACCTTGATATGAGGAAAGAGATTGTCGGCATCCTCAGATTCAAGCATGAACTGCTTTGCAACAACATGACAAATATGAATGTACATTATGATCACCTGTCTACTGATGTAGCAAGCCGTTATTGGGAAAGATACGTTGAAAAACCGCAGGATTTCGATACGCTAATATCTTCTCTCAGAAAGCTCAAGGCTCAGGAACAGTATAGTTTTCCCATAGACAATCTCTGCCTGTACATACCGGAAACGCTATCTCATAAGGAGGTCTTCAAATGTGAACTGCTCATATCAATCCTAAAAAACTTTGAACAGCATTTTTATGAACTGTTTCACATCCTCCTCAACTGCCTTGATGAGCAGATTATAGTCCTGTTAGAAGAAATCATCAGTGAGGTATATCTCAAAAGAAGTGGAAATGTTTTTAAAAACCTGGACTGCTCAGAATTGCTTGACTATGTAAAGGTAAAAATTATGAAGCGGAAATCCCATTTATCTAAGATTCCTTTTATTGAGGATCTTATCAATCTCAACATAAAAAAGGCTATCTTTCTAAGAACCCCCATAAGGCCACAACCTTCAAGAAGTCTGTATCAGACAAGCCGGCCCAGGATAAACAATGCATTCATATCAGTGAATGAACATGATTATCTTGATCTGCAAAATTTTTTAAAGAGATTGGAACAAAAAGGTCAAGCCAATTTAACACCTGAAAAGACTGTTTTTTTCTTCCTTGCGAATGAAATACTGAGCATGCCTTACATAACCTATCGGGCAACGGTGAAAGAATTCGAAAAAGGTATCTCTCTTGATGAATACTATGTTCTGATGAACAGGAGGGGAATCTTTGACATTTCATATCATAAAGAGATTATAGAAAAGCTATTTAAAAGTTACGTGCTTTATTAAACATATCGGTAGGATTCTTGGAAAAACCAAAAGAAGAGAGGCTTACATTTTAAATATTCTGTTTACATTCCTCCCCATATAAGTCTATACTTTTTAGTTAAAATTATGAGGGGTCGAGAAGTATACAAAAGGGTATTGCTCTTGTTTTTTCTCATTTTCTCTTTCATTCCATGGTCTGTTTACAGCCAGGAACTTCCGATTGTTAACTCCATAGAGATAAAAGGGCTAAAGCGAATTGAAGAGAGTGCAGTAAAGTCTAAGATTACACAGAGGGTAGGAGACCCGATATCTCAAGAAAAGGTCAATGAGGATATTAAGAGCATCTTCAAGATGGGGTATTTTGAAGACGCCAGGGCCGAAATTGAACCATTCGAAGGAGGCATCAAACTAATCTATGTATTGAAAGAGAAACCCACTATTGCAAGAATCGAATTTCAAGGCAACAAAGAGCTTGATGATGCCAAACTTAGGGAAAAGCTTACAATAACAACTGGCTCTATTGCTGACGCAGTGCTGATACAGGACAATGCAAACAGGTTAAGGGCCTTTTATGAAGAGGAAGGATACTGGCTTTCGAGTATAGTCCCTGTTACCAAAAGGATAAGCCCAGATGAAGTCGGACTAACCTATCAAATTGAAGAGGGCTCGAAGGTTAAGATCAAGAAAATAAATATAGAAGGAAATAAGGCTATCCCAGCAAAACTTATAAAAAAGGCCATGGATACAAAAGAATGGGGGATTCTCTCGTTTATTACTTCATCTGGTCACTATAGAAAAGATATGATGGACGTGGACATCGAAAAGATAAGGGACATTTACTTCAACAGAGGTTTTATCAAAGTAGCCATTGGAGAACCTGAAATTAAACTCACATCTGATAAAAAGGGGATGATCATAACCATCCCTGTCTCAGAAAGTGTCCAGTTCAAAATCTCCTCTGTGGAATTCTCAGGAAATAAAGTTTTTGGTGATGATGAAATAAAGAAAAGAATTACCCTGATCCCGGATACGCCTTTCAGCAAAGCAAATCTAAGGAGAGACATCCTCTCAATCTCAGAACTATACTCAGAGAATGGGTATGCGATTGCCACAATCACTCCTGACCTCATACCTGACGAGACTGCAAGACTTGTAAAGGTGTCATTAAAGATCGACGAGGGTGATAAATATCGGATAGGCAAGATTGAAATTTCGGGAAACACAAAAACCAGGGACAAGGTAATACGGAGAGAGGTAAGACTTGATGAGGGTGATGTCTTTAACAGCAAGTTATTAAAAAGAAGCTATGAGAGGATCAATAACCTCAATTTTTTTGATAACGTCGATATAATCCCAAAACCACGTTCTGAGGAAAAACTGGTAGACCTCGATGTCAAGGTAAAGGAAAGGCCAACGGGTTTCCTGAGTGTTGGAGGAGGTTATAGTTCTGTTGACAAGCTCATGGGAATAGTTGACCTGACACAGGGCAACCTTTTCGGAAGAGGACAGCTCTTAAAAGTCAGAGGGGAATTCGGTGGAAGAACAACATACTATGAACTCTCTTTCAAGGACCCCTGGTTTATGAACAAACCTATCTTCTTTTCTTCCACCCTGTATAAACTCGTAAGAGAATATATAGAATTCGATAAAAAGGCAGCAGGTTTCGGGCTTTCATTCGGCAAATATCTCTCTGAATACGTGAGAGGTGATATTGCGTATAATCTTGAGGAAGCAACAATCTACAATGTATCTGAAAATGCTTCTAATATTATAAAGGAACAGGAAGGTACATTTTCAACCAGCAGTCTTACCCCATCCATTGTAAGAGACTCAAGAGACAACTACCTTGATCCGTCAAGGGGCTCAAGAAATTCTATCTATCTAACATACGCTGGACTTGGAGGACGTAACAAATATATTAAGGGTGAGCTTGATTCTGGCTGGTTTTTCCCGATTAAAAATACAACTTTTATGCTTAGGGGAAGATTCGGATATGCTGCCGGCATCTGGGGAGAGAACTTGCCTCTCTACGAGAGATTTTATGTCGGTGGGATATACACCATCAGAGGGTTAGACTGGGGTGATGCCGGACCAAGAGATGAAGAAACAGGAGATCCAATAGGTGGTACTTCAGAATTAATCTTTAATATAGAATATATTTTCCCCATCGTTACTGAAATGAAACTGAAGGGTGTGGTCTTTTTAGATATTGGAAATTCTTATGAATCATTTGATAATTTTGGAAAGTTCAGATATACAACAGGAGCTGGTATAAGATGGATCTCTCCCATGGGACCAATCAGGGTCGAGTGGGGTTATAATCTAAATAGAAAGTCAGGAGAAAAAGCCAGCAGGCTTGAATTCACCTTCGGGTCTTTTTTTTAATATAATTTGTAATACTCAAACGGATTACATAAGGAGGAAAAATGAAAAGAAAATTTATCATTTGTGTTTTATTACTTATTACTTGTCACTTGTCACTTGTCACTCTTTCTTCTGCGGCTGAATTAATGAAAATAGGATATATTGATCTCCAGAGAATTGTGTACGAATCAGAAGCAGGAAAGAAGGCAAAGTCTGAACTTGATGCCCTGATAAAATCAAAACAAGCTGTCGTAGACGAAAAACGTAAGACCTTGGAAAAGTTAAAAAGTGATCTGGAAAAGCAGGCATCAGCACTTTCACCAGAGGCAAGAAAGGCTAAACAGGATGAGTATGAAAAAATTGAAAGGGAATTCCTCCGATTCGCCCAGGACTCAGAAACAGAGCTCAGAAAAAAAGACGCCGAACTGAAAGAGATGATAGTAAAAGAGGTTTTTGAATTGATGGATAAGATTGGAAAGGAAGAAGGATACACCATGATTCTTGATAGAAGCATGGTCATCTATGGAAACAAAGAAATAGATATCACAAACATTATTATTAAAAAATATAATGAGTCAAAGGCTGGATCAAAAAAACGGTGAAGCTTGGGGAAATTGCAAACCTGCTGAATGGCGAGATAATTGGTAATCCCGAAATAGAAATCACAGGAGTATCAGGAATAGGAGAAGCTCAAGAAGGGGATATTACCTTTCTCTCAACAGAGAGCTACAGAAAGTATCTCTCAGGATGTAAAGCATCATGTGTGATGGTAAAAGAACCAATCGATGGCCTCGGCATAACACAATTGAGGGTTTCGAACCCTCAATTCGCCTTTGCAAAACTCCTTGAACATTTCTACATAAAACCAAAAAGCCCTATAGGAATAAGCAAGGATTCCATTGTATCTGATAGTGCGACAATAGGAAAGGATGTCTCAATCTTTCCATTCTCTTATATCTCAGATAGCGTCTTTATAGATGACGGAGTTATTATTTATCCGTTTGTTTTTATCGGCCGTGATACTACCATAGGGAGAGACTCCATCATATATCCTAATGTGGTCCTCAGAGAAAATGTGAAGATAGGCAACAGAGTCATCATACACTCAGGCTCGGTAATAGGCTCTGATGGATTTGGTTATGTGTTCGAGGCAGGCAGGCATTACAAGATTCCCCAGGTAGGAGGTGTCATTGTTGAGGACGACGTAGAGATAGGCTCTAATGTATCCATTGATAGGGCAACAACAGGAAATACGATAATAGGTGGAGGAACTAAAATAGACAATCTTGTCCAGATTGCACATAATGTAAAAATTGGTAAAAATTCCATTATAATTGCACAAGTTGGGGTTGCAGGCAGTACTGAGATAGGTGATTTTGTTACCCTGGCAGGTCAGGTCGGAGTTGCTGATCATGTAAAGATAGAGTCCGGGACAATGATTGGTGCCCAGTCAGGCGTTGCCGGAGTTGTTGCAAAAGGGGTTTATTCTGGTTCACCCATAATGCCTCACAGGGACTGGTTAAAAGCACAGGTTGTGTTCACAAAACTCCCAGAACTCTATAAAAAGATAAAGGAGCTTGAAGAAAAAGTAAAGGAACTCGAAAGGAGGAATACCCAATGATGGATATAAAGGAGATACAAAAATTTTTACCTCACAGGTATCCCTTTCTTTTAGTGGATAGAATTATAGAGATAGAACCAGGGACAAAAGCCACAGGGATAAAGAATGTGACCTTTAATGAAGGGTTTTTTCAGGGACATTTTCCCGGGCAACCTATCATGCCAGGCGTATTAATCATAGAGGCGATGGCACAGGTAGCAGGCTTGCTGGCCTTCTGTTCTGGTACAAATGTAGGGAAAACCGTATATTTTATGAGTATAGAGAAAGCAAAATTTAGAAAACCCGTTGTCCCAGGAGACCAACTCAGGTTAGAAATAAACGTTCTTCATCAAAGAGGAAATGTATGGAAATTCTCAGGAAACGCAATCGTTGAAGAAAAGGTAGCGGCCGAAGCTGAATTTACTGCTATGGTCACTGATAGAGAAATATAACGATGAACAGAGAAATCCACCCTACAGCAATTTTAAACCCTAAAGCTGAAATAGACGAAGGTGTCGTTATCGGGCCTTTCTGCATCATCGGTGAGGGTGTCCGTATTAAAAGGGGCACAAAGCTCATTTCGAGTGTTGTTATTGAAGGGGACACAGAAATAGGCGAAAACTGCATCATATACCCCTTCACGAGTATCGGTCTCCCCCCACAGGATCTCAAATACAAGGGAGAGAAAACGGGCGTTAAGATAGGAAATGACAATATCATACGCGAGTATGGAACTGTACACAGGGCATCTATTGGCGGAGACGGCATAACAACAATCGGAGACAAAAATTTTCTCATGGCCTATGTCCATATAGCTCATGATTGCAAGATAGGCAGTCACATCATACTGGCAAATGCTGCAACCCTTGCAGGACATGTGGTTGTTGAAGATTATGTGATAATAAGCGGACTAACTGCCATACACCAGTTCACGAGGATTGGTGCTTATGCAATGGTCGGTGGATTCAGCGGTGTAGGTCAGGATGTGCCGCCATACACTATTGCTTCGGGTGCCCGGGCAAAACTCTTCGGTCTTAACACAATAGGGCTCAAGCGCCACGGTTTCTCTGATGCAAAGATAAATCACCTGAAAAAGGCATATAAGATCCTCTTCAGAGAGAAGAGGACGTTAAAAGATGCGATAAAAAAGATACAGGAAGATCTCTCATACACGGATGAGATAAAGCACCTAATAGATTTCATACAACAGAAAAACGCGAGAGGAATCTGTAGATGAAGAAGATATTGGGTCTGATTGCTGGCACTGGTGATCTCCCAAAGGCAATCGCATCAGAAGCTCGGGCACAAGGATACACCGTGTTTGCCATTGCACTGGATCCTCTCGCTGAGAGATCACTCTCCTCATATGTAGATGAGATCGAATGGATAAATGTCGGCAAATTCGGAAAGATAATCGGAACTTTGACAAAACATAAGATAAAAGATGCGGTTATGGCCGGAAAGGTTCCAAAATCTTTACTCTACAAGAGTAAAATCATACCTGACCTGAGGGCTATAAAATTCATCTCATCCTTGAAGGACAAAAGTGATGACTCAATCTTACAGGCTGTTGCAAAGGAGATAGAAAAAGAAGGTGTTAACCTGCTCAATATCTTATCCTTTAGCTCAGCCCTCCTTACACCCGAGGGAGCACTCACTCAGGAAAGCCCTACAAAAGATGAATGGAAAGATATAGCATTTGGTTGGAAGATTGCAAAGGAGATAGGCAGGCTGGACATAGGACAGACCGTTGTTGTCAAAAACCAGGCTGTGATGGCTGTTGAAGCTATTGAAGGAACAGACGAGGCGATAAGGAGGGGAGGTAAGCTCGCAGGCAAAGGAGCAGTGGTTGTTAAGGTCAGCAAACCAAATCAGGATATGAGATTTGATGTTCCTGTTGTGGGATTGGAAACATTAAGGGCTATGATTGAAGTAAATGCAAGGGTTCTTGCTGCTGAGGCAAAGAAAAGTATCGTCCTTAATAAGGATAAAATTATTGAGGAATCAAAAAAAGCAGGCAT
>DAITNM010000038.1:0-1607 GCA_036834585.1 Thermodesulfovibrionales bacterium
TGGAAAATTGAGGTTCATGTGATTGCAGAAAGGCTCAACGAGATAGATATAGCAATGGATTTCCAGGATATCAAGAAAATTACAAATGAAGTTATTGCTCCCCTTGACCACAGCGTCCTGAATGAAATATTTCCCTTCACTGAAAAAAATCCATCCTCTGAAAATATCGCAAAATGGATTTATGATTCCCTGATAAAAAAGATAGATAATGAAAATATCCGTGTCTCTGCTGTAACGGTCTGGGAATCAGAAACATCCTCTGCAACATATTATGAGTGAAAAGGGATTTGCTGAAGATATCATGCATCGTGCCCTGAGGAAAGGTGCAGATGAGGCTGAGGTTTACATAAAGTCTTCAAAGAATCTTTCCATCGAGATAAAAGACCAGAAGATAGATGCACTTGAATCATCCCGCAGTGTTGGATATTCTTTGCGGGTTATAAAAGACAAAAGACTCGGTTTTTCTTATTCTACAGACAGGAGTGAGATAAGTTCTGTTGTTGATAATGCTGTGGAGGCTGCAAAGTGGGTTGACAAGGACGAATATCTTGAATTACCTGTAGCCTCTGAAGCAGGAAAGGTAGAAATATTTGATCCCAAAATAAGTTCTATAAAAGAAGAAGAGGCTGTGAGAAAAGTTTCAATCCTGGAGAGGAGTGCTTATGAAGAGGATCCACGGGTTAAGAATATTAGAAAGGCACGCGGGAGTTTTTCAGAAACAGACATCATTATTATGAGTTCTAAAGGAACTGACAGTCAGTATCGCTCTACAACAAGCATGGCACAGATTATGGCCCTGGCAGAAGATGGAAATGACAAACAGATGGGCTGGTATCTTTCAGGGTCCAGGTTTCTAAATGAAGTCTCTTCCGAAGATGTAGGCAGAAATGCTGCAAGGCGGGCTTTACAACTTTTAGGTTCAAAAAGGATGAATTCCCAGAAGGCACATATAATTCTTGATAACCTAACAGCTACTGAATTCATGGGGATATTCGCATCATTGCTTTCATCAGAGAATGTGCAGAAAGGGAAATCTCTCCTGTCTGGTAAATTAGGGGAAAAGGTTATCAGCAATAAGATAAATATTATTGATAACGGACTTCTTCGTGGTAAACTCGGAAGCAGCCCTGTAGATGATGAGGGAGTATCGTGCAGAGAGAAGAGCCTGATCAGAGAAGGCATCCTTCTTGGCTATTTATATAATACTTATACTGCAAAGAAGGATGGGGTTTCATCAACAGGCAACGCTGTAAGAAGAGGATTCTCCGGGCTTCCGTCTGTTGGAATATCGAACCTGTATATTGAGGCGGTCTCTAAAACCAACATCATGGGTCTCAAAGAGATCTTCAAATCAGTGGATAAATGTCTCTGTGTGACAGAGGCAATGGGAGTGCATACTGCAAATCCGGTTTCAGGGGAATTCTCTATAGGTATCTCAGGGCTATGGATCGAAAAGGGTGAGATAGCTTTCCCTGTTAAAGAGGCTGTGATTTCAGGGAATATCTTATCACTCTTTGACAATATTGAAGCAGTCGGAGATGACCTGATATTTTTCGGCAGTATAGGCACTCCGAGTCTGCTTTTCGGTCCGACTGATATCAGCGCAT
>DAITNM010000038.1:1707-7017 GCA_036834585.1 Thermodesulfovibrionales bacterium
AAAATGGACTACTTTTTGACAGAAGATCAGATGATGATAAAAGAACTTGCGAGGCAGATTGCCGAAGAAAAGGTTGTCCCTGTTAGAGAGGAACTTGATGAAAAAGAGGAATTCCCATGGGAGATTATGAAGGTCCTTGCCCAGTCTGATCTTTTTGGCCTTTATATTCCTGAAAAATATGGAGGTCTTGGAAAGGGATGCCTTGAATTATGCATTGTCATTGAGGAGCTTTCGAGGGCATGCCTTGGTGTATCAACAACGTATGCTGCAAATGCACTCGGAACATATCCAATCCTTCTTTTTGGCTCTGAAGAACAGAAGGAAAAATACCTCCCTGATATTGCAGCAGGGGAAAGACTCGTTGCCTTTGCCATTACAGAGGCAAATGCAGGAAGTGATGCTGCAGGGATACAGACAACAGCAAGGCTTGAAGGAAATGAGTACATATTGAATGGGACAAAGCAGTGGATTACAAATGGTGGAGAGGCAGAGATTTATACAATTATAGCCATGACAGACAGGACAAAGGGCCCAAGGGGTGCATCTGCATTAATTGTCGAAAAAGGTACCCCGGGATTTCACTTTGGTAAAAAAGAAAAGAAGATGGGTATAAGGGCATCTTCCACAAGGGAGTTGATCTTCGACAATTGCAGGATACCAAAAGAAAACATAATAGCCAAAGAAGGATATGGTTTCATTATGGCCATGAAGACTCTCGATAATTCAAGGACCGGTGTTGGTTCGCAGGGTGTTGGAGTGGCACAGGGTGCTTTTGAGGAGGCTCTGAAGTTTGCCAAACACCGTATTCAATTCGGACACCCCATAATCAGTTTTCAGTCTGTGCAGCATATGCTTGCTGACATGGCTATAGAAATAGAGGCTGCAAGGGGCCTTGTATATTCTGTTGCAAGGTATATTGACAGTGGTGCAAAAGATATATCAAAGGATTCTGCTATTGCAAAGGTCTTTGCAACCGACGTGGCGATGCGTGTTACCACTAATGCTGTTCAGGTTATGGGTGGCTCAGGATATATGAGAGAGTACCCTGTTGAGAAGATGATGCGAGATGCGAAGATCCTCCAGATTTATGAAGGTACGAACCAGATACAGAAGAATGTAATTGGGCAGGCATTAATTAAAGAGTCTGCGAAAAAGTAATACCCACTACTCTCAAACTATAGAACCTTTCAAGATTCTCAATACCGCTTCATTACTTAAGTCATACCAGTTCCTGTATGCCTCGGCAACTGCATAGGGATAACCTTCTCGTATATTCAGACAATATAAGGCATCCACAAGTGGAGAGATCTTCCTGACAGTGCTGTAAGAACCTGTTGGGACAGCTATGATTATCCTGAAAGGGTTGCGTTTCTTTACAAACTCAGTAGCAGCAATCATTGTGTATCCAGAAGCAAGGCCGTCATCTACGAGGATTGCCGTTTTGTTTTTCAGAGAAGGGAAACCTTTTCCTTTTCTGAAAAGCTCATTACGCTTTAAGAGTATTTCTTTCGTCTTTTCAATCTGTGCATTAATCACATTCTCTGGAAGCTCGAGGGAGTGGAGAAGGGGCTCGTTAAATATCACATATCCATCGAGGTTTACTGCACCAAAGCCTGCCTCAGGATTCCAAGGTATCTGTATCTTCCGAACAATCAAAAGATCGAGAGGAAGAGATAAGGCATCTTTAATCTCTTTTCCGACAGGCACACCTCCCGATGGTATGGAAAGTACAATCGAATCAGAACCTTTGTATTCTGACAGAAATTGAGAAAGCCTCCTGCCTGCATCTTCCCTGTCCTCAAAGACGAATGACTTGTTACGAAGGTTTTTATCTTCTATTATGTCAGCCATCTAATCATCAAAAAGGGTTCGAGGATTCAAGGATTCCAGAAACGATAAGCACCTACTTTAAAAAATCCATGACTCTTCTAATCAACGACTCTTTGTCATAAGAGTAAGGCTCCGCTTCAGTTCCCATTCTGACTATCGGCTTCATTCTCTCCCGGCCAACACCTGTATGTTCAAATTTTGTATAAACATTCGGGACATCTAAAAATCTGGAAATCTTATTAAACTGGGTTATGCCTCCCCTCGTTCCTTCATGATGGAAAGAGAGTAAGAGGCGGTTTTTCGCCCTTGTGATTCCCACATAGAAGAGGCGGTGTTCCTCTTCAATCTCATCCTCATCATCCAGTGCATAGGCAACAGGCAAAATACCATCCATCATTCCGATAAGAAACAGGCATTCCCATTCCAGACCTTTTGCAGCATGTATTGTAGATAAAGTAAGGGGCTTTTCCTCTTCAGGAGTCGATGGTTCTACCCTCCAGATGCCCCGTTCAGGAGGCTCAATTGTAAAATCAATTAAGAGGTCTTCCAGAGAATCATACCTCATGGATATTTGCCTTAAAGTTTGCAAGTCGTTTTCCCTTATGTGCCAATCATCAAATTTATTTTCTAAAATTGGAGCGTAATAATTAAGGACTATCTCGAATTTTTCACCAACTCCTAAATTTTTATCTGAGGCATTCTTTAAGGTAGTTTCAAGTCTCGCCAATCCCTCAGAATAGCTGTAACCCTTTTGATATTTATAAAAAACCTTTTCAAAGATATCACTTAGGTAAGAACAGTTAAAAATTTCCTTTAAGATTCTACCGCTTATTTTCGGACCTATCCCCTCGATAAGCATGAGCGCCCTGTTCCAGGCAAGTTCGTCTTTTGGATTTGCCAGCACCTTAAGATGAGCCATCATATCTTTTACATGAGCTGTTTCATAAAATTTAAGTCCTCCGAATACGATAAAGGGGATATTCATCCTGCTTAATTCTGCCTGTAGGGGAATCGAGAGATAAGAAGAGCGGAATAAAACACACTGGTGGCCAAAAGCAATCCCTTCATCTCTGTGCTCTTTTATTTTCTCTGCTATCCACTCCGCTTCCTCGTAAGCATCCTTGAAGAAAAGAAGCTGCGGTTTCTCCCCTATGAGCTTTTTTGCTGATACAAGGCATTTCGAATATTTATTCTTCATGTTTTCAAGAATTGCATTGGCTATATCGAGGATGGACTGTGAACTCCTGTAATTTTCCTCCAGTTTTATGATTTTGCATTCAGGAAACCTCTCAGGGAATCCCATGATATTTTCATGAGTGGCGCCTCTGAAACCATAAATGCTCTGGGCATCGTCGCCAACGACCATTATGTTTCTATGCTTTTCAGCTATTGCATAGGTAATGTCTCCCTGGAGTTTATTCGTATCCTGGTATTCATCGACCATGATGTACTTATATCTACCGGAGAGACGGTCTCTGATGTCTTCATTTTCAAGCAGAAGTTTGAGATATACCAGAAGGTCATCATAGTCCAAATAATTTGAGCGTATCTTGTACTCTGTATATTTCTCTCTCAATGCCTCCATATCAGGGACATATTCCAAAAAGTGAGGATACTCTTTCTTAACCACCTCTCCTATGGGTATATGTTTATTAATAGACACACTTATGATATTCCTCAGGGTGTTTTTCTTTGGATATCTCTTTTCCCTTTCGTAAAGACCGAGTTCGGTACAACATCTATGGATTGCTTCCTCTGCATCACCCTCATCAAGGACAGTGAAGGATTCAGGGAATCCTATGGTTTTTGCATATCTCTTCAGTATCTTGTAACCAAACGAGTGGAAGGTTCCGCCCTCAACATTTTTACACCGGGGATCATGTTTTGAAGCGCGGGAGATCATTTCACGGGCTGCATTTCTTGTAAAGGTAAGAAGCAGGATAGAGTTCGGGCTTATTTTATTCTCTACGAGATTTAGGACACGGTATTCAATGACCCTTGTCTTGCCAGATCCTGCACCAGCAATAACAAGGACAGAACCTTCAATTGTTGTGACAGCTGCAAACTGAGAGGGGTTAAGTTGTTTCTTCAGATCCATTTATAAATTTTAAAACAAAAGGAACAAACCACGCAAAGTGGTTTATATTTTAACATTTGACAACATCATTATATTAGAGTTAAATAGCGTTTATTGGGTATCAAAAATGTTTGACGAAAATATCTCTAAATCAGTCCATATCCCTGCAGACTCTGTAGTTTTTGAAGGGGATCTTGGAATTCCACGAGGGGCACAGGCGCTTATAATCTTTGCCCACGGTAGCGGAAGCAGCCGCCATAGCAAGAGGAATAAATATGTGGCACAGGTACTCAGAGAAACCGGTTTGGGTACGCTCCTCTTTGATTTGTTAACGAAAGAGGAAGATACTATCTATGAGAATCGTTTTAATATTCCATTGCTTGCTAAGCGTTTACTATCAGCTACCCGATGGGTCAGAGAACAAACACTGACTAAAAAACTCAAAATTGGATATTTCGGGGCAAGTACAGGAGCAGCAGCCGCACTTATCGCAGCTATTGACCCTGCTGCAGGAATCAGTGCAATTGTATCACGCGGGGGCCGTCCTGATCTTGCAGAACGGGCACTTGAGCATGTTCAATCTCCGACTCTTTTTATTGTAGGCGGAGATGATTACGTCGTCATAGAGCTTAATCAACAGGCATATAAACTTATGAAGGCTGAAAAAGAATTGCGGATTATTCCCGGTGCATCACACCTCTTTGAAGAACCCGGTACATTAGAGGAGGTGGCTTACCTTGCAGCTGAATGGTTTAAGAAACATCTCCTTTAGAACAAAAGGGTTTTACACTTTCTTAAATTCGTGAGGAATTACGACTGCCGGGATTTTTGTCTTTTTCATAACATCGGCACTGAGCCATTCAGAAACGACTTTTCTCTTGTCTGCACCCATGATGATAAGATCTACCTTTTCTTCTTTGGCGGTCTGGATAATGGCTGTTACCACATCTGTTTTTTTCAGAACTGTTTTAACCTTTACTTTTGCTTTTCGGCAGGCTTTAGATAAAAAACTAAGAGCTTTTTCTCCTCTTTTTGTTAGTTTTTCATTCTTCAAAACATGCAAGGCAATTAATTCAGCACCTAATCTCTTGGCGATACGAATAATATAATTTGTTTTTTTCTTAGCAGATATAGGGCCTGCTATAGCGGCTAATACTTTCATGCATCATCTCCTTTTTATTATTAATATATTTTCTTCATCCTACAGTTATGAGTAAGCCTTCTGTATTATTGATTATATAAGCATAAACATTATCATTAAGATGGATAGTGTTTACAATCACATAATATGATTAACATAGATCTATCCATTATTATTTATCGACCTAACAAGTCTACGACTCGTAGAGCGGGAATAACACTGGAGGTTTAAAATATTTGAATTAGATGGACAGGTTTTATAA
>DAITNM010000039.1:0-6940 GCA_036834585.1 Thermodesulfovibrionales bacterium
AATGACAAAGAAAAAGAGATTAAGCAGAGCGCTAATTTACAAAATAATCATGAACAGGAGGATTGAATGCTAAAGAGAATTCTTGTAACAGGCGGAGGAGGGTTTATAGGCAGTCATCTGTGCGAAAAGTTGCTCAAAGGAGGAAGTGAGGTTTTGTGTGTGGATAATTTCTTTACAGGGGCAAAGGATAATATTGCCCATATCATGAATAATCCCTATTTTGAGGCTATGAGACATGATATAACTTTTCCCCTATATGTGGAAGTTGATGAAATATACAATCTTGCCTGTCCTGCGTCTCCTATTCACTATCAGCTTGACCCGGTCCAGACAATCAAGACAGCAGTTCATGGCGCTATAAATATGCTTGGTCTTGCCAAGAGGCTCAAGACAAAGATTCTTCAGGCATCTACCTCAGAAATTTACGGTAATCCTGCTGTTCATCCACAGCCTGAAACCTACTGGGGGAGCGTGAATCCTATTGGTGTTCGCAGTTGCTATGACGAGGGCAAACGCTGTGCGGAAACCCTGTTTTTTGACTACCACCGGCAGCATAAACTCAAGATAAAGGTGGCAAGGATCTTTAATACCTATGGTCCGAGGATGCATCTCAATGACGGCAGGGTTGTGAGTAATTTTATAATCCAGGCATTGAGTGGAGAAGATATCACGGTTTATGGAGATGGAACACAAACGAGGAGTTTCTGTTACATAGATGACATGGTTGATGGACTTATAAAACTCATGAATACTCCTGATGATCTTACTGGACCGGTGAATCTCGGTAATCCCTCCGAAATAAGCATTCTCGAGTTAGTAGAAAAGGTTTTGAAGATAACCAAATCCCGATCGAAAATAGTCTATAAGCCTCTGCCTCAGGATGACCCTGTTAGAAGGTGCCCTGATATCACATTGGCAAAAAAACGATTAGGCTGGCAGCCAAAGACTAATTTAGAAGAGGGATTAAAAAAGACCGTAGGATACTTCAAAAGGATTTTGTCTGACAACCCCAGGGGAAAAGAAAAATAGTTAACTAATAGTCAAACTCTATAATCTGATATCCAATTCCCTCCATCTTCCTTTATCTATTATTCTTGCTTTATCTAAAAGGCCATTTATTAAAGTTAAATTCCATTACAGAAATATATACTCCTCTAATAAAAGGGCAAGATATACATTTGGATTACAAATTGGCAGTCAAAAATGTAAAATAATCAATCGGGTATTTTGGATGAAGGTCTCCAGACAGGATAGAATGTCTTATGTTGAGATTTTTACTGATGGTGCCTGCAGCGGGAACCCAGGTGTTGGAGGGTATGGTGTTGTTTTGAGGTCGGATAGAAAAGAAAAAGAGCTCTCTGGCTGCAGTCCTATGACTACAAATAACCGCATGGAACTTACTGCAGTTATCAAGGCGCTTGAGGCGCTGAAAAGACCATGCAGAGTTAAAGTGGTTACCGATTCAAACTATGTTGTTCTGGGTATGACATCATGGATCTTTAGATGGGTTGGAAACAATTGGAAAAATGCACAGAAGCAGGAAGTCATAAACCGTGACCTCTGGGAGAAGCTTCTCAATCTTTCAAGTCTACATGAAATTGAATGGAAATGGATTAAGGGACATGATGGTTACCCTGAGAATGAAAGGTGTGATAAAATTGCACGAACTGAAATCAAGAAATGCAAGAGGAAGACAGATTAATCCATGGAAGATGTAGAGGTTAAAGATTTAACTGGTATGTTTTTGATAGCAGTTCCAAGTTTAAAAGATCCAAACTTTGAACACACTGTTGTTCTCATCTGTGACCATTCAAAAGATGGCGCCTTTGGGCTTGTTATCAACCGGATCCTTCTGAATAGTTTTGCGCACCTCCTCGATTGGCTTGATATAAAGGAGAGCGTAGAGGACATGCCTGTATTTTATGGAGGGCCTGTGAAGCCTGAGCAGGGATATATTCTCTTTATACCTGAAGGACGTCAATATAGCTCAATAAATATTAAAGACAATCTTGCCCTGACTATGGCAAGGGATATACTTATTGATGTAGCAAAAGGTAGAGGTCCAAAAAAGTTTCTTTTTGCCCTTGGCTTTGCAGGGTGGTCTCCGGGACAGCTCGAGCATGAGCTTATGATAGACAGCTGGCTTGTTGCTCCCATGGATAAAAAAATCATCTTTGATATGCAAGTAAATGAACGCTGGAGAGCTGCAGCAGATTCAATCGGAATTGATTTAACGAGACTTGTTGATAAACAGGGAAGAGTGTAGTGCAATTAAGTAGAAATGTTTTACAAGATAGCAGCAGATGGTGTAGTTCTCATACATTTTCTCTGGATCCTCTTCCTGATATTCGGTGTCTTTATAGGAAAGTGGCGCCGGCCTGTAAAGATATTCCATGTAGCAGGTCTCGGATTTGCAGTTATAATGCAGATATTTGGATGGTATTGTCCGCTGACCCATCTCGAACTATGGTTGAGAAAAAGGCAAGATCCATCCCTTACCTATAGCGGTTCCTTCATCATTCACTATGTGGAGAAACTCGTTTATATAGAATTGTCTCCAGTGGTCATATTTGTTTTGACACTTGTGCTTGCCGGGATGTCAGCATATTTGTATTTAAAAAAGGAGAGATGAATTTAAATTATTTATGAAGAATTATTACAAATTCAGTAAAGGATTGAGGGATATAGTATTCTCGCTCATTCTCGTCCCGATAAGATCGGGACTCCGAGGCTTTTGCCTCTTTATATTGGAACATTTTTAATGGACTATCAGCAAAAAAATCCGCTCCAATACCATATCCCTCAATCAAATTTATGAATATTTTTGGGGAAATTTTGTTATGCATTTTCAGGAATTATTAAACATTATGCAAAAACTGAGAGGCGACAAGGGGTGTCCATGGGACAAGGAGCAGACAAGGGAATCCCTTAAACCCTTTATTCTTGAAGAGGCATATGAGCTTATTGAGGCCATAGAATCGGGCGACCCTGAAAAGATGAAAGAAGAACTTGGTGATCTTCTGTTTCAGATAGTCTTTCAGTGTCAGGTTGCGAAGGAAAGAAAGGAGTTTGAGATCTCTGATGTGATCGAGAAGATCACTAAAAAGATGATCACAAGACACCCACATGTCTTTGGAGAGGCAGAGTACAGAACCTCTGCTGAAGTTATTGTTCAGTGGGAAGAACAGAAGAAACTTGAGGGGAAAAGAAGGGAATCGATTCTCGAAGGGGTTCCAGAGGCATTGCCCTCTCTCTTACGGGCACACCGGCTTCAGAATAGGGCAGCGAGTGTTGGTTTTGACTGGAATAAGGTTGGTGATGCACTCAAAAAACTCGATGAAGAACTGAAAGAATTTAAAAAGGCACTGGAGACAAAAGAGAAGAATGAAATAGGGGAAGAACTCGGTGATATACTCTTTATGCTTGTGAATGTATCAAGATTTATTGGTGTTAATCCTGAAGATGCATTGAGGAAGACAATAACAAAGTTTATATCACGGTTCCGTTATATTGAGATGAAGGCAGCGGATAATGGCAGAAAACTCTCTGACATGACACTGAGTGAAATGGATAAGCTCTGGGAAGAGGCAAAAGAGAAGGGGCATTGATATAAACACACCTGATACAAAAACACCAAAAAACCATTAAGCCAACAATGACACCAAAGATAACAAATTGGATAAGACCTTGTAAATTTAAAATTTCTGTTATATAATTTGTAAGTTGGTAGTAGGCCTCATTGATGTAAAATCTCTGTAAATCTGAATCAATCCTACTAACCTATTTATTTTTAATAAAAAATACATTTTTATTGCAGAGCCTTGTATGCTTGACAAATAAAAATTTTTTCTGGTATCTTATCATTTTCGTTAAATACATATTTTCCAAAAATATATGAGGACAAATTGCCTACAATTGCACAATTAGTAAAACATGGACGCAAACAAGTTGAGAGGAAGACAAAGAGTCCGGCGTTAATGGGTTCTCCTCAGCAGAGGGGAGTATGTGTAAGGGTTTACACTACAACACCCAAGAAGCCTAATTCGGCCCTCAGGAAGGTTGCGCGTGTAAGACTTATGAATGGAATGGAAGTCACATCATATATTCCTGGAGTAGGTCACAATCTTCAGGAACATTCCATCGTTATGATAAGAGGTGGAAGGATAAAGGATCTCCCGGGAGTCAGGTATCACATCATCAGGGGGACCCTGGATACCATGGGAGTTGTGGACAGAAGGCAGGGAAGATCTAAGTATGGGGCAAAGAGGCCCAAGTAGCAGGGGATAGCATGCCGAGAAGGAGAGTCGCAGAAAAAAGAGAGATTTTGCCTGACCCGAAATACAACAATAAGCTTGTTAGCAAGTTTATCAATGCAATTATGAAGGATGGTAAAAGGTCAGTAGCAGAGAAGATCTGCTATGGTGCGTTTGATATCATAAAGAAAAAGACCGGAAGCGACCCCCTAAAGGTATTCAAGACAGCTATCGAAAATGCAAAGCCCCTTGTGGAGGTTAAACCGAGGAGAGTTGGCGGTGCTACATATCAGGTTCCGGTTGAGGTGAGGACACCAAGACGCATAGCTCTTGCCTTCAGGTGGATTAACAATTACTCGCGGGCAAGAACAGAAAAGACGATGCAGGAAAAGGTGGCTGGAGAATTACTGGATGCTTATAACAATACAGGTTCTTCTATAAAGAAAAAAGAAGATACCCACAAGATGGCAGACGCCAACAAGGCCTTTGCCCATTATAGATGGTAAGCAAGGCAGAGGAGAAGGCACTTGAACTTTCCTTTAGAGAAGACACGAAACATCGGCATTATGGCACACATCGATGCAGGAAAGACTACGACCACAGAACGAATCCTTTACTACACAGGTGTCACGTACAAGATGGGAGAGGTGGATGAAGGCACTGCTGTCATGGATTGGATGGTTCAGGAACAGGAGAGAGGTATCACGATCACCTCTGCTGCTACCACATGTTTCTGGAGAGACCACAGGATTAATATTATTGACACGCCAGGGCACGTCGATTTCACCATAGAGGTTGAGAGGTCATTAAGGATCCTTGATGGAGCTGTTGCCCTCTTTGATTCTGTTGCTGGTGTAGAACCTCAATCGGAGACTGTTTGGAGGCAGGCAGACAAGTATGGTGTCCCGAGGATTTCTTTTATGAATAAAATGGATAGAGTTGGTGCTGATTTTTTTATGAGTGTGGACAGTATGGTAGAACGTCTTGGTGCTAATCCTATTTCTTTACAGATACCCATAGGGGCTGAAAATGAGTTCAGGGGGATTATCGACCTTGTCAGGATGAAGGCCATATATTTTAATGATGAGACGCTTGGCGCAAAATATATCGAGGGAGATATTCCTGACAAACTCGTCCCGATAGCCAGGGAATACAGGGAGAAGATGCTTGAAGCATTAGCAGATATTGATGAGAATATCATGGAGAAATTCCTTAGGGGAGAAGAGATACTTGAAGATGAGATAAAAACAGCTCTCAGGACAGGGACCATACAGAGGAAGCTGACACCTGTTTTATGTGGCTCCGCCTTTAGAAACAAAGGGATACCGCTTCTCCTGGATGCAATAATTGATTATATTCCCTCCCCTCTTGACATCCCTCCTGTAACAGGAATCTCGCCAGCAGATGGCTCTAAGATAATAAGACATGCTAATGATAGTGAACCTTTTTCCGCCTTTGCTTTTAAAGTGATGACAGACCCCTTTGTAGGTCAGCTTACCTTCATAAGGGTTTACTCAGGGGTCCTTAAGGCAGGTTCCTATGTGTACAATTCAACAAAGGATACAAAAGAAAGAGTTGGAAGACTTCTGAAGATGCATTCAAACAAGCGTGAGGAAATAAAAGAGGTCTCCGCAGGTGATATTACAGCAGTTGTAGGACTCAGGAATACACTTACTGGAGATACCTTATGTGAAGAGAAGAATCCCATTATCCTCCTTGCAATGGAATTCCCTGAGCCTGTCATGTCAGTTGCAATAGAACCAAAGACAAAAGCGGACCAGGAGAAACTTTCACAGACCCTCTATAAGCTCGCCCAGGAAGACCCATCCTTTAAAGTCTCTTTTAATGAGGAGACAGGACAGACGATTATATCCGGCATGGGTGAACTTCATCTTGAAATTATTGTTGACAGACTACTGAGAGAGTTTAAAGTCAGTGCAAACGTTGGGAAACCCCAGGTTGCATATAAGGAGACTATCAGGACAGCATCAAAGGCGGAGGGAAAGTTTATCAAACAGACAGGTGGACGCGGGCAGTATGGCCATGTTTTTGTTGAGTTAGAGCCACTGGGACTTGGTAAGGGTTTTGAGTTTGTTAATGCAATAGTTGGCGGAGCAATCCCGAGGGAATATATTTCTGCTGTTGAAAAAGGGATACGTGAAGCAGCCGACAGAGGAATCCTTGCCGGGTATCCTATTGTTGACATAAAGGCAAAACTGTATGATGGTTCTTATCATGAGGTTGATTCTTCTGAGATGGCATTCAAGATTGCAGGTTCAATTGGATTCAGGGAGGCTGTTAAGAAGGCCAAGCCTGTACTTCTTGAGCCAATCATGAGTGTTGAGACTGTGACCCCGGAGGAGTTTATGGGAGATGTCATAGGGGATATTAATTCCCGCAGGGGAAAAGTTCAAAATATAGAAAGAAGAGGCAATGCTCAGGTAATAAGGGCACAGGCTCCACTTTCAGAGATGTTCGGGTATGCTACTGATCTGAGGTCAATGACACAAGGGAGAGCCACCTATACGATGCAGTTTTTACATTATGAGGAAGTTCCAAAAGGGGTTTCCGAAGAGATTGTAGCAAAAGTAAGAGGAGAATAAGGAGGCAAAAATGGCAAAGGCTAAATTCCAGAGGGTAAAGCCCCATATCAATGTAGGGACGATAGGACATATTGACCATGGGAA
>DAITNM010000040.1:0-6809 GCA_036834585.1 Thermodesulfovibrionales bacterium
GGAATATCAGCAAAAAAATCCGCTCAGATACTATGCCCTGCCTTTCTTATTTGAATTTGTGGGTAATGTACACTTCCGACTCGTCGGATTCGCCGAGGCGAAAAAGTGTCAAAAAATAAATTTTTTCACAACATCTGCATTTTTCTATAAATTCAAAGACTTTCATTTGCATTATTATTTGTGTTTAAAGGTAAAAGATTAAATGTTATTAATGATTGACAATTACGATTCTTTTACTTACAACCTCGTCCAGTACCTCGGGGAGCTTGGTAAGGATATAAGGGTTTTTAGAAATGATAAGATTACAATCCAGGAGATAGAAAAAATGAATCCTGAAAAGATTGTTATCTCCCCCGGCCCCTGCACACCAAAGGAAGCTGGTATTTCTATAGAGCTCATACAAAATTTTGCCGGAAGGATACCGATCTTAGGCGTGTGCCTCGGCCATCAATCCATTGGTGCTGCCTTTGGAGGAGAAATAATAAGGGCACCGCGACTCATGCACGGAAAGACATCCATTATATACCATGATGGAAAAACCATATTTGAAGGCCTTCCAAATCCATTTGAGGCAACAAGGTATCATTCTCTTTTAATAAAGAAAGAGACCCTTCCTGATTGTCTTGAGATAACAGCCTGGACAGATATGGATGAAATAATGGGTGTAAGGCATAAGGATGCGATTGTCGAAGGTGTTCAGTTCCATCCTGAGTCAATCCTGACAAAGGTTGGAAAAGATTTGCTGAGGAACTTTTTGAAGCTATGATTAGAGAAGCAATAAAAATGCTTATTGATAATTTAAACCTCTCTGAAGCAGAGATGGCTGAATGTATGAAAGAGATCATGGAGGGGAAGGCTACGGATGCCCAGATTGGAGCGTTCCTTACGGGTTTAAGGATTAAAGGAGAGACTATTGAAGAGATAACAGGCGCAGCAAGGATCATGAGGGAAAAGGCAATAACCATCAAGGCACCTGAAGGTGTCCTTGACACCTGCGGCACTGGCGGCGATATGTCACATACCTTTAATATCTCTTCAACAACAGCCATTGTTGTCTCTGCTTGTGGAGTACCTGTTGCAAAGCATGGAAATCGCTCTGTCTCCAGCCAGTCCGGCAGTGCAGACCTCCTTGAGACTCTCGGCGTAAAAATAGACCTTTCTCCTGAGAAGGTGGAAACATGTCTTTTCGAGACAGGTTTTGGATTTCTTTTTGCACCTCTTTTTCATCCTGCGATGAAGTATGCTATAGGGCCGAGAAAAGAAATGGGAATAAGAACCATTTTCAATATACTTGGTCCCCTTACCAACCCTGCTGGTGCCAGGAGGCAGTTGCTCGGTGTCTTTGCCGATAACCTCACAGAGACCCTTGCTATGGTACTTGGAAACCTTGGTGCTATTGATGCAATGGTTATCCATGGTGAAGATGGTCTTGATGAGATAAGCATCTCTGATGCCACAAAGGTTTCAAGGTTTAAAGATGGCAGGGTGGAGAACTTCTTCATTGCACCAGAGGATTTTGGCATTAGAAGAAAGGAAATCGACTTAATTCGCGGTGGTAACAAAGAAGAAAATGCAATGATAACCCTCTCTATCCTAAAAGGCGAAAGGGGACCAAAGAGAGACATAGTCCTCATGAATTCTGCTGCAGCCCTTATGGTTGCTGGAAAGGCAGAGGATTTCAGGACAGCCCTTTTAATTGCAGCAGATGCGATTGATTCAGGGGTGGCATCAGAAAAATTGGAAGAGGTAAAGAAGGTCAGCAACTCCCTTTAGGAGGAATTTTGCCTGTTAGAGTCGGCGTAATTGGTGTTGGCTACCTTGGTCAGCACCATGCACGGATTTACTCTGAGTTAGAAGACATAGAGCTTGTAGCCCTTGCTGATACAGATGAGAAGAGGGCTATCACTTTTGCAGAAAAATATGGTTGCAAGGCATTTTCTGACTATAGAGAAATTCTCCCCAAGGTTGATGCCCTTAGCATTGTCACACCTACAACATCCCATCACAGTATAGCCATTGAATGTCTCAGGGCAGGGAAGGATATCCTTATAGAAAAGCCAATAACAGAGAATATCAAAGAAGCGGACGAGCTTATCATGGAGGCGGAGAAACATGGTTGCATCCTCCAGGTTGGTCATCTTGAAAGATATAATTCGGCCCTCCGTGCTGCCTCAGGCATGATAAACGAGCCGAGATTCATAGAATCAGAAAGGCTTTCCCCTTTTCTCGGTAGAGGAACCGATGTTGATGTTACCCTTGACCTCATGATCCATGATGCAGATATAGTGCTTGCAATAATGAGTCAGCAGATTATAAAGGAGATGAGAGCAGTGGGAGCAAAGGTCTTTACTGACAAGATTGATGTTGCCAAGGCATGGCTTTTATTCGAAAATGGATGTACAGCAGTTCTTACAGCAAGTCGGCTTTCTCCTGAGAAGCAAAGGATACTCAAGGTTTTTCAAAAAGATTCCTGTCTGTATGTCGATTACAAGAGCTGTGAGGTGAGACATTATCACAAAACTGCTGAGGGCATATTCCTTGATGTTATAAAGCCTGATAATAAAGAACCCCTCAGAGAAGAACTGGAGGATTTTATTCGTTGTGTTAAGGAAAGAAAGAGACCAAGGGTCTCTGCCATTGAGGCAAGGAAGGCTCTTCAGATAGTGCTGGACATAACAGAAATAATTATGAAAAGAGAGGATTGAAAAGGGTGCTTAAAGAAAAGATGTCAGAACGCCGTAATTATGAGATAGTTCCAATGGTAGATCTGAAAAGACAGTATCAAGGAATTAAAAAAGAGATATTTCAGGTCATAACAGAAATATTTAGTAACGGTCAGTATATTCTCGGTCCCAGGGTCTCTGAGTTTGAAAAGAAGATTGCAGATTATTACGGGGTATCTGAAGCAGTGGGTGTTGCTTCAGGGACTGATGCCATTCACCTGTCAATCAATGCCTTAGGTATTGGAGAAGGAGATGAGGTTATCACAACACCTTTTACTTTTTTTGCAACAGTAGAGGCAATACTTTATACAGGCGCCAAGCCTGTTTTTGTGGATGTTGAGCAAGACACTTTTAATATGGATGTAGGGCAGATAGAAGCAAAGATAACAGATAAGACGAGGGCAATCCTACCTGTTCACATTTTTGGTCAAATGGCGGATATGGAAGAGATTTCTAAAATAGCAAAGAGGCATGGTCTTAAAGTAATTGAGGATTGTGCCCAGTCTTTTGGTGCCAACCTGAACGGGAAAAAAGCTGGAAGTTTTGGAAATACAGGATGTTTCAGTTTCTATCCGAGTAAAAACCTTGGCGGATATGGGGATGGAGGAATAATAATCCTCAATGATACCAAAATAGCTGATAAAGTAAGAAAATTGAGAAACCATGGTTCGCAAAGTTCATATATCCATGAGAGTGTGGGGTTTAACAGCAGGCTGGATGAGATACAGGCAGGTATACTACTTGTGAAGCTCAAATATATAGATGAATACAACATCGCGAGGAGACAGAAGGCAGCTCTCTATACTGAACTCCTTTCAGATAAGGTAAAGTGTCCTGTTGAGAAGAAAGGGGCATACCATGTCTTCCACCAATATACAATCAGGAGTAATAAAAGGCATGAAATACAGAAGAGGTTAAGGGATAAAAGGGTTTCTTCAGTAGTCTATTATCCTGTGCCTTTACACCTTCAGGAGGCCCTCAGATTTTTGGGTTATAGAGAAGGTGATTTCCCCGTTACAGAAAAATCAGCTAAGGAAGTCCTTTCATTGCCAATCTATCCCGAGCTTGAAGAGTCTGTAATAGAGAAGATAGCAGAGATAATCAAGGCTGTCATTTAAATGAATACCGTAATGATAGTTACCGGGGAAAGTTCGGGTGAATTGTATGGGTCTCTCCTCGCTAAAGAATTGAAAAAAAGCTATCCTGATGTGCGCATCGTGGGTATTGGCGGCGACAGGATGAGAAAGGTCGGCGTGGAGCTCATATCAGGAATATCAAGTGCATTTGGCATCTCAGAGTTATTTTCTGCATTGAGAGATTTAAAGTCAGCTTTCAAAAGGACAAAAGAGGCGATCAAGGAGTTAATGCCCGATGTCCTTGTACTGATTGATTTTCCTGATTTCAATATAAAGGTGGCAGGTTTTGCAAAGAAATGCAAGATAAAGATCCTTTATTATGTAAGCCCTCAGGTGTGGGCATGGCGAAAAGGCAGGGTGAAAAAGATAGCTGGCCTTGTGGACAGAATGGCTGTTATATTACCTTTTGAGGCAGATATATACAGAAGAGCAGGATTGCAATGTGAGTTTGTCGGACATCCCATAGTTGAGGAGATAGAAGAAGTTTTACAGTCAATAAATCCCTCCTTACCCCCCTTTAATTCCCCCCTTACTAAGGGGGGAATTAAAGGGGTCAAAGGGGGAAATGGGGGGATTATAAATTCCGAACTCCGAACTATTTTTAAATCTACACTCGGTCTTGATCCAAACCGACCACTCCTTTCCCTCCTTCCGGGAAGCAGGCCGCATGAACTTGAGAGACTCCTTCCCTTAATGATAGAAGTGATAAGGGAATTTAAGAGAGGCCCTGAAATAAATTCAGGAAAGGACTACCAGTTCTGCATTCCCCTTGCCCCAAATATCAATGAAGTGAAATACAGACAGTATATTGATGCACTCATTCAGGAAGGGGCAATCATTAAAAGGGGTGAAACCATTCAGGTTCTTGCTGCTTCTGATATGGCGGTTATTGCCTCTGGGACTGCTACACTTCAGGCTGCATTCCTTGAAGTCCCCATGGTAGTAATTTATAAACTCTCCCCCTTTTCCTATCTCCTCGGAAGACTCTTTATTAATGTCAAGCATATCTGTCTCGTCAATATCCTTTCAGGAAGAGAGATAGTTCCTGAACTCCTTCAGCAAAAGGCAAATGCAGAGGATATAATAGAGAAGCTTAAAAAGATTATGTTTGATGTGGCATACCGGGAAGGGATGATTAATCAATTCAAAAAGATAAAGGAGCCCTTTCTGGGATTGAAGGCTTCAAATAGGGTGTCCGGGATTATAGAGGAGATGGCTGGATGGGGACAGTAGAGACGATAAGGAAGATAATGCTGTTGCTCAAGCCATACTGGAGAAGAATTGTCCTTTCAGGAATCTTGAGTGTTTTTGTATCCGGAATGAGTGGTGGAGTTGCATGGCTTGTGAAGCCTGCACTCGACGGCATCTTCCTTCAGAAAGATAAGAGACTGCTTGCACTTCTTCCCCTTGCTGTACTTGTATTGTATATCCTCAAAGGAACCTTCTCTTTTTTCCAGTCCTATCTCATGCGATCAGTAGGGTCAAAGGTTGTCAGAGATATGAGGAATAAACTCTTTGGACAACTTATGTATTTTCCGGTAGGGCACTACAAAAAGGAATCCACAGGATCAATCCTCTCACGGATAACAAATGACATTGGCAGTCTGCAGGGATTAACGGGCTATACGATTAAAGACCTTTTTGTAGAGAGCATGACAGTAGTTGTGCTCCTTGCTGTTGCCTTTTACAGAAAGTGGGACCTTGCCCTTTTGGCTGTCACAGTGCTTCCTGCTGCATTTTATGGTACAGGAAGGCTCGGAAAAAGATTAAGAAAGGTGAGCAAGAAGGTTCAGCAGAAGATCTCTGTAATAACAGAGTACCTCACAGAGAGCTTCAGCGGCATCAAGATGATAAAGGTCTTTTGCCGTGAAGACGATATAATTCGTAAATTTAAAGGTAAAAACCAGGATTTCTACAGAGAGATCATGAGGTCACAGCGGCTTGTTGAGTTTACTTCCCTCCTTATGGAGATTATAGGTGGGCTTGGTACTGCCTTTGTTCTCTGGTATGGGGGGAGACTTGTGATAAAGGGCACAATAACACCCGGAGAATTTTTCTCTTTCCTTGCAGCGATATTCATGGTCTATACACCAGCAAGGAGACTCGCAGGAGTTTACAATGGTATTCAACAGGCAAGGGCATCTCTCGAAAGGATATCAGAGGTAGAGGGTAAGGAAATAGAAAAAGAAGGAACTGTTTCCATCCCGCCTATTCGTGAGATGATAGAATTCAGAGATGTATCTTTTCATTATCCGGGAATGAGGCACGAAGTATTGAAGGATATAAATCTGACTATACGGAGGGGAGAGATCATAGCCATTGTGGGGAAAAGCGGAGTTGGTAAGACAACACTTGTTGACCTCCTGCCGAGGTTTCATGATCCTTCACAAGGTGTTATTCTCTTGGATGGTATTGATATATCAACTGCATCGCTTAAGTCTCTCAGGGGACAGATAGGAGTTGTGAGCCAGGATGTTATTCTGTTTAATGATACAGTCAAAAATAATATTGCCTTTGGAATGCCTGGTGCAGCAGATGATGAGATTATCAGTGCTGCAAAAGCTGCCTATGCCCATGATTTTGTTAATGAACTTCCCCAGGGATATGAAACTGTCATAGGTGAAAAGGGTGTGAGGCTTTCAGGCGGTCAGAGGCAGAGGATTTCAATAGCACGTGCCCTTCTTAAAAACCCACCGATACTTATACTCGATGAAGCAACTTCGTCCCTTGATACTGAATCTGAGATCATGGTACAGAGGGCGCTCGAGAAACTTATGGAAAACAGAACCACGATTGTGATTGCCCATAGACTCTCCACGATAAGGCGGGCAACGAGGATTCTTGTTCTCGACAAAGGTAGGATTGTTGAGTCAGGTACCCATGAAGAACTTTTCAGGACAGGCGGTATTTATAGAAGGCTATATGAGCTTCAGTTCAGTACCCAGGATGT
>DAITNM010000041.1:0-6520 GCA_036834585.1 Thermodesulfovibrionales bacterium
GGATTGTATTTTTTTAGTTCCTTTGATGTAACCCACTGTTCACCGCTGTCAAGGAGGTCAACTTCTATAAGTTCATATTTAACATGGTGTTCATCAAGGAATTTTTGCACCCCTTTGCAGGTAGGACAGGTACTAAGCGAATATAGTTTGACCTTCTTTTTCTGCTCTTCCATATGTTCTCCCTGTATTGAAAATCATTTATTAACCCCTCTCTTGGAATATGTTTAAATAGAAATTACCATATATGATACTATAAACATGAAGCATTATCTAAATTTTCAACAACAGGCTTTTCCCAATTAAAGGATAACATGGATCCTCTTGGAAAGAAAGAACTTCTGCATTTCTATAACAGGCATCTAAAAGATTTCGGTGATTCACCCAAGGCTATCCGGTGGACACCAGAGGGCCAGTTACGAAGATATATTTCCCTTATAACAATTGCGGGTGACTTCTCCGGTAAAACGGTACTCGACTTTGGATGCGGGAAGGGAGATTTTTATGGGTTTATGACAGGGAAGGGCATATCCGTCGGATATTGTGGAATTGATATAAACGAAAATCTGATTGGACTTGCCAGAAGCAAATATCCTGAGGCTGAGTTCATTGCCTTGGATATAGAAGAAGCTGAGTTAAATCGAATTTTCGATATTATTTTTGTCTGTGGTGTATTCAATCTCCGGGTTGCAGGGATTGAGGAATCAATGAAGAATGTGCTGGAAAAACTTTTCAGACTATGCAGAGAGGCTTTTCATATAAATCTGCTCACGTATTATATCCCGCAAAGGGACATAGAACTCTTCTATGTAAAGCCTGAAGAGATGCTGCAATTTGTTATCACTGAGCTTTCCCGGTCTGTTACTTTGATGCATACAAAGGAAGATATTTTCTTGTCAATCTACAAAAAGTAAATGCAATCCATTCATTAGTTCATTATTCCTCACATTCCTCTGCCGAACCTTAACCTACCTTATTTCTATCAAAATCATCCATCCTGTCAGCCAGAGTTTTCCAGTTACACGTCTGTATGAGTTTGACTAACTTATGCACAGATCCTCTCTGAATGAGTCTCTGTCGCTCTGACTCATCATTCACACCATAGAACGGAAGCATTATGAAAAAGGCCCGGTCCACATATTTTTTCACAGGCGGCAGCACATCTTTCAGCCTCGTATAATAGGGGTCTTCGTTATCAGCACAAGGTTCATCAAAAACATTAAACTGCCTGCACGCAATAGGCCTCATCGGGTGTATGATACAGACTCCGTTCATTAAAAATGGGCAAGGATCATCTTTTTTATGAGATCTGAGCTGATTCTTGAGTTCTTCCCGATCTTTTCCTGATAGCTTTTCAGTGGCATACCATGAGATGCCCACAAGCTCAAGAGGATAGACAGGGATGGTCTGGTGAGTTTTACAACAGCTTGAACACCCCTTACTACAGGCTAATGTTCTATGCTTCTTTATCTCCTTCTTAATAGCCTCGGCAATGCCTTTATCTACTATATAATAGGCATCAAGGAGTAAGGCAAGCCAGTCATATACTTTCTCATCATCCGGGAAAGAAAGTCGGGCAGGTTTTAAATAACCTGTATCCATTCCTTTCGTCAGTACCTTTTTCATCTACAAAAATTGAACTTATCAGATCCCTTAGAGTTTCTTAATTGTTAGTGAGAAGTTTATCTTTAGTCATTTATCCCTCAATGAACATATCGCATATGATTTTATTAAGAGGTTCTTGTTAAATCGTGATAAGGAATTATATCAGTTTTTTCTGATTAAATTTCTTGCAATTACCCCCCGAATTCATCAAGGTGCAAAGATCTTGAAAGATCCTATTTGATCTTCTCTATACCTGACAGATTATTTATACTATTTCTCATATGCTGAAAGTAATTATATCCCTTAGAAAAATTCATCTTTTTCAGAGAACCATCTGGCAGTATTATAAAAGGGAAGGTCGTGACCTTCCATGGAGAAAAACAACTGATCCATATCAGATCCTCGTCTCAGAAATTATGCTCCAGCAAACTCAAGTCGAAAGGGTTATTGAAAAGTATGAACAGTTCCTCTCTGCCTTCCCTGATTTCCCTTCCCTTGCACAAGCACCTCTCAAAAAAGTACTTTCAGCATGGCAGGGACTGGGGTATAACAGACGGGCACTTGCGCTCAAATATATTGCCCAGGATGTTATGAAAATGTTTCATGGGATTTTCCCCTCATCAGAGGAAATGCTTGTAAAATTCCCTTGCATTGGAAAGGCAACAGCTGGAGCTGTTGCTGCTTTTGCCTTTCATAAACCGTCTGTCTTCATTGAAACAAATATACGGAGAGTCTTTATCCACTTCTTCTTCCGTGATAAGGAGAATGTGAGGGATACAGACATATTCCCTCTCATAGAAAAGACCCTCGATACATCTGATCCCCGTCAGTGGTACTATGCACTCATGGATTATGGATCCATGCTGGCAAAACAAAAACAAAATCCAAACAGGAAAAGCGCCCATTACCAGCAACAGTCACCTTTTAAAGGTTCCCACAGGCAGCTTAGGGGTATGGTTCTTAGGGCAATTATTGCACAGCCTTCTGTTACTGAATCAATGCTTCTAAAAAAACTCGATAAAGCTCCTGAAAGAGTCAGAGAGGCTCTTTTGCAGTTACAAAAAGAAGGGTTTATACAAAAGAAGGGGAGGCAATTTACCATTAGCTAAGATTATCAAAATACACCAGATCGATTTATAAACCATGGGAATGTCATAAAATATAAAATTAACCTATGCAATAAGTTTGTGTTATACTAATGAAATTTTTTAAATCCAGCTACAAGAAAGGAGGGAATATGGCAACAGTTAAAAAAGCAACTTGTGCTGCAAAAACAACAAAGGGAGAAAAATGCAAAAATCCCGCAACAGGAAAAACAAAATACTGTGTGACGCATAAGAAGAAATAATCAAGCGACTGAATAAGAATTACTTCCTGAAGGCGTGAGATTAAGTTCAAGCTATTTCAATTTAAAAAATCTTAGTGCCTGAATGCCCTCTGGCCTGTAAAGACCATGGTTACTTTTGGATTCGCTTCATTGCAGGCGATAATAGATTCGAAATCCCTGTCGGAACCACCAGGCTGAACAATCGCTGATATACCCTCTTTAATGCCAACATCAACGCCATCTCTGAAGGGGAAGAAGGCATCAGAGACCATTACTGAATCTATCAGTCCACCTTTATTTTTTTTCGTCTCCTCATCTATTTCGAGAAGGACATTTCCATCTCTTTTTCCATTCTTTACATCGACCTCACAGGTCTTATAAGGAACACCATATTTTTTGAAACACAAGGCATCAGCATACTTTGTATATGCCTTGAAGATTGCAATCTCAGCCACTCCTACCCTGTCATGCTCGCCCGTACCGATTCCAACAGTTGTGCCATTCTTAACATAAATCACCGAGTTTGATGTAATCCCCTGCTCCACATTCCAGCCAAAGAGCATATCAACATATTCCTTCTCTGTCGGCATTCTCTCAATTACATATTCTTTCCCTTGATATATTGTCTTCGCAGGCAAAAAATCTTCTCTTGTTCTGATTTTGTTTATTGGAGACTGTTGGACTATGATACCGCCGTCCATTAATGATTTGAAGTCAACAAAACGAAGAGTCCTGTATTTCTCAAGCTCCCTAATTTTGCTTATCCTGATGATTCTCAGATTTTTTCTCCTCGATAAAATACCTGTTGCTCCCTCTTCAAACTCAGGTGCTGCCACAACTTCGAGGTAGTTTTTACTGACCATTTCTGCTGTATTCTTATCCATTGATCTGTTTACTACAAGACATCCCCCAAATGCGGCTATACGGTCTGCCATGTTAGCATTGTCATATGCCTCGGCAAGTGTTGCACCATATGCAGCACCACAGGGATTATTGTGCTTCAAGATTACTGCAGCAGGTCGTTCCATTAAATATTTTATAATGTTCAATCCATTATCAAGGTCTGTGAGATTCGTTTTCCCAGGGTGCTTACCTGCCTGAATCATATCTTCTTCTGTAATACTACTAACAAGCCCATTCCCCGGTTGTATAAACTGGCACCCTCCAAGGGTTAGATTCCCATTCATCAATTCATACAGTGCGGCTTCCTGACCAGGATTTTCACCGTAACGAAGCCCTTTTTCGATTACTTCCTCCGTCTTAACATCGGGTATTTTCCAAGTCCTTTTCCTGTATATCAAGGTCTGATCCCCGAATTTGATGATCATCTCATCAGGGAAATGATCCGCCATGATAGTCCTGTACATCTTTTTTATGTCTGGCATTAAAACCTCCTACTTCAAGAAATTCAAATTTCAAAATCCAAATGCCAAAATACTTAATATTTGACCTTTGGCATTTGAACTTTCAAGTTTTATATTGTCTAGGATTGAGAATTTAGAATTCGTAATTTGGTTATTGGGTATTCTTCTTAAGGTGCTCTTTCTTCACCTTCAATGTCTCTTCAAGCATTAAAAGATATTTGGTGTATTTAAACCCCAATTTCATCAATGCAATCTCATCGGTCCTTATCTTCTCGATTTCTTCTTTATCAATATCGAAGACATCAAGAAATCTGCTCTCGAACACGAATCTCCTGAATCTGTCCATATCATAACTTGCTGTATAGATCTGGGCCTGTTTATTACTATCAAGCTCTTTAATCAAAGGGTTTCTCCGTAATTGAATTTCCTTCCATCCCCTGTTCATTTCATCATAGATGTCAACCCCCTGGTCAATCCTCCATGACTCAATCGTCCATTCCTTATCTTCCTGATAACCGAGGCAATGTGGTTCCCTGATAAAAAAGTAGAACTCCTCATTCACAGGCCCTTCCTCTCCTTCTTTCCTCACTGTGCCCTGGCCAATGGGATAGTATCTGCAGGTTGCAGGACGGTCCATGTAAATTGTGCAGCCCTCAGGTGAAACAAAGCGGCATTTCTTGTCATTATCATCCGACATTTTCAGTCGCACAAGCGGTTGTTGAGACTTATCATCAATTTCCATATAGGTATATTTCTCAAGGAATTCTTCAGAGGACAGCTTGAGCCTCTTTTTCATCCTTACAATGTCATATGGAGTAAGCAGGATATTGATGTTGCTGCAACACTTCGTGAAACACTTGATCCCCTTGTGGCACTTAAACCGAAATCGGGATTGCACACTCAGTTTTGTTGGTTCTACATCTTTCATGCTTGGTGATGGCATCTTCAATTAATCCTTTCTGTCTTATTCTTAGGAATTCTTGGACGGCAAAATCATCCGCATATTTTTCAGACCTTATGGGGAAAGATTCCCGAACTTATACATACCTCTTTATTGTGATCTGATGTTTTTATATTTTATCATAAACCTGTTCTTCCCAATCCTATCCTCTTTTCTGATTCGTAGGACAAAAAAGGCCGGCAGAGATTTCTGCCGGCCTTGTAGCTGTTCAATTACTTAGATAAGCGGAACGATCAGCAATGCAACGATGTTGATAACTTTAATCATCGGGTTTATAGCTGGACCTGCTGTGTCTTTGTACGGGTCGCCGACTGTGTCGCCTGTGACAGAGGCTTTATGTCCATCGCTCCCCTTCTTGTGCACGACGCCTTTGTCGTCGGTAACGCCATCTTCAAAGGATTTCTTGGCGTTGTCCCATGCGCCGCCGCCGCTTGTCATGGCGATCGCCTGGAATAGTCCAGTCAGGATACTTCCGATAAGAACGCCTCCGAGAGCTTCCCTGCCAAGGAGAAGACCTACTACTATAGGTACTACAACAGGGATAAGGGCTGGAACCATCATCTGCTTGATAGCGCCTTTTGTGACAATGTCAACACACTTGCCGTACTCAGGCTTAGCCTTGTATTCCATAATGCCGGGGATCTCCCTGAACTGTCTTCTGACTTCCTCAACAATGCTGCCGGCTGCCTTTCCAACAGCCTCCATAAGGAGTGAGCCGTAATAGTAAGGAAGCAAGCCGCCGATGAAGAGACCAGCCAGAACCATGGGGTTCGAAAGATCAAAATAAAGCTGTGTGCTGAATGACCTTGAATACTCTGCAAAAAGGACCAGAGCAGCGAGACCTGCTGAACCGATAGCATATCCCTTTGTAACAGCCTTTGTTGTGTTGCCGACCGCATCAAGCGGGTCTGTTATGTTACGGATCGCTTCAGGAAGTCCTGACATTTCTGCAATACCGCCTGCATTGTCCGTAATAGGACCATACGAGTCAATCGCAACAACGATACCTGTCATGGAAAGCATCGAAACCGCTGACAGGGCGATAGCAAAAAGACCGCCCGCTGCATCGCCATTAAATCCGCCGCCTAATGCATAAGCGCCCAGAATTGAGGCAACGATAACGATAACAGGCGCTCCGGTTGACTTCATGCTGACCGCGAGGCCGGCGATCACGTTTGTGCCGTGACCGGTCAGGCTGGCCTTTGCAATGTGTTTCACCGGGGGATACTGCGAAGCAGTGAAGTACTCAGTTATAACCACGATCAG